>JAHFJP010000068.1 GCA_023245765.1 Candidatus Peribacteria bacterium | reverse complement strand
CGTTCTTCTTGCCGCGCATCTCTTCAACCGCTTTCAAAAGATCCAGGCGCTCGGTGTCGAGCTTGAGGAACGCCGTTATATCGATCGCGATGCGCTTCTTCTTCGCGGCATCGGCGTAGGCGGCGGGGCGGGCACGGAGATCCTGGAGGTCGATCATGCCGCTAGCGTATCGCAAAACCAGGCTCTAGCGAAGCGATCACGTCAAATGATCCGACACCTGAATAATTCCCATGCTGTGCCATAGGGATAGTAAATCTGCAGGCGGATTGTTTCTCCTGCCGAGACTGCACGTTCGTTTTCGAGCGGCACGGTGACCGGTGGCATCAAGCTGTCGGATGATTGGAAGTGAATGTCTTGATATATCTGTAACGGGGAAGTGCATCGTATGGAATTCAGCAGGCCGTCTTTTGTCACCGGCACAGCTATCTCCGCCGTCACTTCCGTTCCCTGTTGTTCACGAAAATCCACGTGCCTAAAGACTATCGCTTCCGAGAGGATCTCCGGCGGGGGGATCCCGGTAAATCCAAATGAATGCGTTTTCAACCCGACCATTCCATCTGCGAATTCATACTGGGCATATGCAAGCTCCAGGGTATTGAATGCCACTTCTGGAAGAGCGATGCCCCCCTTGCGCATCAGGTACGCGTTGATGTGATTCATGATGCTGATTTGTGGTTCCGTGACCTCCCACGTGCTCAGGTTTTCGGCGATTGCCACATCCACAGGCTCCCCGTCGAGGTCGTCGAGCGTCACTGCGCGAGTGTCCCTCTCAATGAGTTTGATCCTGTTCCCCATTCCACTGAGCCGGAAATTCTCACGTGCGACTGCAGCCATGCGTGGATCGATCTCCGTCGCGTAGACCCGCTCCGCTCCTGCGGAAAGGGCAAAGAGGGACATGATCCCCGAACCCGTTCCGCTTTCCAGGACGCGTTTCCCGGGGCATGTTCGTCGGATTGCGTTTTCAAAAGGTTTCACTCGCGCCTGGTCGAGCAGCATTTCCAAATGATACGCAGAGCCGAGAGAGCCATCCGACTTTGGATCGTTGTAGCGGATACGGGAGGACATAGAGAGGTCAGAGAGGCCATGAAGTAAGAAATAGTTCTACGGCAAAGCTCACACGAGCTACCTTCAATCATCATCATTTTTAGGTTTCGCCTGCGGTTGCTGATCGGTTTTCGCCGCCTTCGCCACTGTAATTTTTTCTTGATACTCCGCAGCAAGCTCTTGTAATTTTGCACAGCGATTTTCTATGTCCAGACTACGGATATTCTCCAGGAAGGCCTTATGTGCCGCCCGAACGTTTTCGTTTTCTTCATGATGTTCCCTTCCTTCAGGAATTGTTGTATTTATCATTTCGCGCAGTAGTGCAGAACAGCGCTTCAGCAAACTTCTTTCCTGCATCCGTTTTTGTAGTTCAATTTTTTGGTCTGATGTCATACCACCTTCTAATGTAGACAGCTGGCCTCGTGCATTGATAATACGTGCCGGAAATTCTCCCAGAAGTACTTTCAGCTTCTGCACAACCAATCCACGTTCGGTGTCGATTTTTCTGGATCGTTCATGCAACCCTTCAATTTTTTCATCAAGCTCCGCTTGATACCGTGTGTACATGTCGCCGACCAATTGTTGCACACGCGGCGGTTTAGTCTCGTAGTTGGCATCATCAGAATCTATTTCGTGACGCCGATTATGCGCCGACTCCGGCTCATCATTGAATTTTACAAATGTGCCTTCCGGAATCTTCTTGAAACGAGCCAACTGCTCTAATGTTTGATGCACCTCTGCCTGTTCACGCTGTAGTTTTACGGACTTCCTCTTTAACTCCGTGCGCTCTCTTTTGGTATGCGAAGTGAGTGTTTTCAAGGAATCCTTTTCCTCTTCAATGAAGTCCGCGACCTCAAGAAACATATCTACAGGATCCACAGGTATTGCCGAAAGCTCTATTTCGTAGAGTGTGTCGGAGAATTTGGTGGTGGCCATATGCACACACTATGTCATAAAATGTATTTATGTCAAAAATACAGTATCAATAAATATTCGCTTCAGTTAGAGCCATCTTTACTAGTAAACTCATTTTGTCTATAATTATAGACAACCATTCGACTCGCCCCTTCGGGGCTCGCTCATGGCAGGCAAACCCGTTACCACAGGCTCTTCATCTCTACGTCCGCTCCTCCATCGGGTTGGGCTCGATGAGAAGGAGAGCGAGATCTATCTCGCGCTTCTCTCCCTCAAGGTCGCCCGGGCTGCGGCAGTCGCGAAAGTTGCGCGGCAATCGAGGAGTCACACGTACCTGATCCTCCGTGCGCTCGTACAGAAGGGGCTGGTCTCCGAGATTGAACGGGGGAAAGTGCTGCACTTCGTCGCCGAGCCGCCGGAGCGACTGTTGGGGTATCTCGATGACCGCAAGCAACAGCTCGAAGAACTCCGTCCGATTGTCGAGAACTCCCTGCCGTTGTTTTCCTCCATCACCAGCCAGTTTGTCGGTCAGCCACGCGTCACATTTTTGCGGGGAATCGACGGAATGAAGCAAATTTACCGCGATACGCTCAAGCGGGATTTCTGTTCGCTCTTCAATCCCGAAGAGATGTACACCGCGTTCGGCGGAAACGTCGTGACGCAGGTCTTCGGCAAGAATGCAGAACTGCGCGGGCGTGATCTCCTGATCGATAGTCCTGCAGCGCGTCGCTATAGGAATGAGTTGAAACATGGAGATGCCTATCAAATTCGTTTTCTCCCCAAGTCTGTCACGTTCGGAACCGACACGATCGTCACCGAAGATACGGTTGCGCTCTTCGCCTACGATCTCGACCGGACAATCGTGCGGATTGAAAATGCGAACATCGCGACCAGTTTCCGGGCGTGGTTTGAGGTGTTGTGGAGTATCAGCCAAAAGAGCAGCTGATCTCATTCCTCAAGTTCCGACTTCTTCAAAACCTTCTGCACCGTCCGCACGTTCTCCAGAATGCTCTGGATGTTCTCTTTGTCGCGGCCCTTCTTTGGGTTCAGCATCGCAAGCGCCGCCTGCCATGCCTGCAGTGCTTCGAGCGGCTGGTTATCGCGCGCGTAGGCCGCCCCCAAATCCATCCATGCCTCGGCGTCATCGATCCCCTGCTCGAGTGCTTTGCGGTAATAGATGATCGCTTCGGCC
>JAHFJP010000009.1:34671-41706 GCA_023245765.1 Candidatus Peribacteria bacterium | reverse complement strand
ATGGCGCGGGTTTTGGGCGTCATCGCATCGGCGATCTTCTTCACATCGATCAATCCGGTGTCCTCAGCCACATCCACAAGGATCGGACGTGCCCCCGCAAAGATCACTGCCTCCGCGGTGGCGAAAAATGTGTTCGCTGGCATGATGACTTCGTCTCCTGGCTTGAGTCCGTATGCCCGGAGCAGTAATTCCAGCGCGGCGGTTCCGGAACTTAGACCAATGCAGTGCGGTGCTTCGCAGTACGCTGCAAATTCCTTCTCGAACGCTGCGACTTCCGGACCGCTGGCAAACGTCGAGTTCGCGATGACGCGCGCGATGGCAGCGTCGATCTCGCTCTGCATCGAAACGTACTGTGCGTGGAGATCGAGGAAAGGAACTTTCATGAGAGCGGTCTAGCGGGATTCCCGACGACAGTGGCGCCGGGAGGAACATCTTTTGTCACCACTGCCCCCGCGCCGACAAGCGCGCCTTCACCGATCGTGATGCCGGGGAGAATGGTCGCGCCCGAGCCGATCGTCGCGCCTTTCTTCACGAGCGTCTTCTCCAATGTCCAATCACCCGCGCCGGTTTGCTTTCCGTCCTTATTCAAGGCGCGCGGGACTCTGTCATTATTGAACATCACGCCGTGTCCGATAAAACATCCGTCCTCGATCGTCACGCCCTCGCAAATAAAAGTGTGACTCTGGATCCGGCAGTCGCGGCCGATCACTGCGCCTTTCTGAATTTCGACGAAGGTCCCGATGCGGGATCCGTCGCCGATCGAGCAACCGTAGAGGTTGACGAAGTCGCGAATGATCACGTCTTTGCCGAGAGTAACATCTTTCAGAAGTTTGAAGTCAGACATGCAGACAGTATATCAATGAGACTCTGCCGCTGCGGTCAATGTGTGTGAGATCATTTTCTTCGCCCATTCCCGTGTTTCCTTCCGGAAATGCTTGAGGAAGGGGAGAAATCGTTTCTCAGGGGCCTCTTGCGGAATACCTTCTTGTGCCTCTGCAGCTGTGTCCAAAGCCTGTCTCAATGCGCGTTTCACTCGCAGTGAATGCGCGGGAGCTAACAGATAGAGCTTTCCTGCTTCTAACCGCATTCTCTGCACCTCACGGCAGATTTCCAGGTGGGTCCTCCAGGCCCTCATCCAGTGATGGTTCTGTGTGTGTTCTCTGAGGAGAGGGACGGCTTTTTCTAAATTCACCACGTATTTTTCGATCAGAGGATCCGTACCGAGCAGTGGCCTGCGTTCGGGCATAAGGGCAGTGTAGCGTCTTGAAATAGCTTCCAAAACCCCTACAGTGATACAGATGAAGAGACTTCTTGTCACCGGCGGCCTCGGCTTCATCGGCTCCCACTTCGTCCAGATGGCGCTGGAGAGGGGATACCACGTGATCAACGTGGATAAAAAAACGTATGCCGCGCGCAAAAACCTCGGATTCGAATCGTTCCCGCACTACGAACTGATCGAAGCTGACATCTGCACGATGACCCACCTGCCGCCGGGCGTCGATTTCGTCGTCAACTTTGCCGCCGAGAGTCACGTGGATAATTCCATCACCGCCAACCGCGTCTTTTTCGAGTCGAACGCATACGGCGTCTACAATCTCCTCGAACTCATCCGCGCCAAAAACGAAACCGACCGTCCGGTGTTCCTCCACATCTCCACCGACGAAGTCTACGGCTCGCATATGACGGGAGAATGCACCGAAGACAATAAAATCTATCCCTCCAGTCCGTATTCCGCGACGAAGGCCGCCGCCGACGAGCTGATCTACGCGTGGTACAAGACGTACGGCATCAAGTACATCATCTGCCGCAGCTGCAACAACTACGGCATCGGCCAGCATCCCGAGAAACTCTTCTCCAAAACGTTCGACCATCTCTTCAATAACAAGAAGATGACCGTGCACGGCGACGGATCGTACAAGCGCGAGTGGCTGTACGTGGGCGACAATTGCGATGCGATCCTCACGGTGCTCGAAAAAGGGAAGACGGGTGAGGTCTACAACATTTCGAGCAAAGAAGAGCACAGCGTCGTCGATGTGGTGAAGATGATCATCACGGGCATGGGTCGCAAGCCCGAGGAGTGGATCGAATTCATCCCGAACCGCTTTGGGCAGGACGGCCGCTACGCGATCAACTGCGACAAAGTGAAGGCATTGGGCTGGAAGCCGACGATGACACTCAAGCAGTACATTCCGCAGTACGCCGAAATCTACAAGAAGACGTATGGATCCGTATAACGTGATCGACATCACCGGCTCGGACACGGGGAACGGTTCTCTCGCGATGTTTCAGAAGGGTGGGCCGAAAGGAATCATTCCCTTCGACATCAAAAAAGTCCTCGTCGTTTCGGGTATGAAGCCCGGCGACGTGCGCGGCAACCATGCGCATCGGCAGACGCAGGAGGTGGTCGTTGCCATCCGCGGCGGCTGCGATTTTGAGATCGACGATGGCGTGAAGAAACATCCCGTTACACTCAGCGGGATGAAGCAGGGGCTGCTCCTGCCGGCGCTTGTTTGGCGCACATACAAGAATTTTCAGAAGGACACGATCCTCCTGATCATTGCCGACCAGGAATACGACGAAAAGGAGTATGTGAGGGACTACGCCGAATTCAAAACGATGGTCACTTCCTGAAATCTGCGATTGTCAGGACCGGTGTGGTGTCTGCGGCGTCCCAAACTGCAGTCTGCACGAAAAAGATCAGCATGCAGAGCGCCAGACACAGGAGCGGTCCCGATCGGGTCCATGTTTTCATCGTTCCACTCTTCTGCACCGTCATGATCGCAGCGGCGATGCCGATCGGTGCGAGAAAAAGTCCGTACCGTGACTCAATCGAGAGGGGGAGACTGATGAAAAAGTAGGCGATCGGCAGCAGCAGGAGCGTCAGCAGAACATTTTTCCATCGGCGGTGCAGCAGCAGATTTCCCCAGAAGAGGATCAGCAGAATGAAGCCGCCGAAGGCCGCAGCACCGAATGCTCTGTTCATGATCTTCACCGGCAACGGCGTTACCTGCGTCGCGTAGGTATTCAGATGATAATTATCGAAGAGCCCGATTCCTTTTTTGAGAAAATACACCGGCATGCGGAGAATATTTTTTCCGTAACAGCGCAGTAGATCCATCATCGGTGACTCATCTCCGATCGGGCAATGATCTGCGAAGGATTTCAGGAATGGATCGGAAGCAATCACGATGTGTCCGGCGCCGTCCGGAGTCACCTGAGTGTAGACCCGGGCACTTTTTTGTCCCACCTGCAGGAGGAATGGCGTCAATGTCCGCACGTCATGCGGCGTCACCACGCACGGATGGCCCGCCTGGATACCGCAGGCAATGATGCGCGGAGCGAGAACGATCACATAGGTGAGCGCCGTCAGAAGAGGCAACGAGAACAATGCAATGTTCACAGTCGAACCGGATTTCCTGTTCATCACACTCTGCAGCGTCCATCCGACGAGCAACGCGACGATTGCGAGGTTATACGACGGCCGCACCCACGTCGCCGCTGCGAGAAACACTCCCGCGGCGATCATCCAGGAATATTTCCGCGTCGCGAGCGTCATCCCGCAGCATCCGAGTCCAAGCAGAATCAAACTGACGCCGAGCGAATCGGCAATGGGGAGCGCCGCGTGCGAGGTGAGGCCGGGATGGAGAAGAAACAGCATGAGAGCGGCCGGATGGAGCGCAAAGCCGAGCCGGCGGATTGCCATAAACAAGATCACTGCCGCAAAAAAGTGCAGCGCGAGCGCGCTCACTGCCGAGAAATTCACCCACATCCGCGTATCGCTCACTCCCAGAGCTCTCAGACCGTATTTGTGCATCGCGAGGAACGCCGGGTAGCCGAGGGGCCGGTAGGTCGCGACCGTGAAGGGTATGAGCCAGAGGCGTGAGGGGAGCGTGATCGCAGAAGACTGTTCTTTTTCCGCGGGCAGTGCATCACCGGTGATCCGCGATTCGATCCGCTTGCTGTCGGCTGAATGCACGTAATCGTTTGCATCACAGCACGTGAGGCCGCGCAGCTGCGGCGGAAGGTTCAGAGTGAACAGAAACCACGAGGTGCCAAGCACAATCCCGAGGATCGCCCAGACGAAGAAGGGTGAACGTGTAGGCACAGGCGTATAGTATAGCCCCTATGTCCCCGTGCGAACTGAGCATCGTCATGCCGTGCCTCAATGAGGAGAAGACACTCCCCGTCTGTATCGCGAAAGCGAAATCCTTCCTCGAAGCGCATCATGTGAACGGCGAAATCGTCATCGCGGACAACGGCAGCACTGACCGTTCACGGCACATCGCGGAGGCGGCTGGTGCACGCGTCGTTGCCGTCACCGAGCGCGGCTACGGCAGCGCGATCCTTGGTGGCATTGCTGCTGCGCAGGGAACATTCATCATCATCGGCGACGCGGATGACAGTTACGATTTCGCTTCGCTCCTGCCATTTCTGGAAAAACTGCGCGAGGGTAGCGACGTGGTGATCGGCAACCGGTTTCGCGGGGGGATCAAGCCCGGCGCGATGCCGTTTCTCCATCAGTATCTCGGCAATCCCATCCTCTCCTTTATCGGCAATCTCTTCTTCGGCAGTCCGGTGCATGATTTTCACTGCGGACTGCGCGCCATTCGTGCCGATGTCGTCCCGACGCTCGATCTCCACGCAACAGGCATGGAGTTCGCGACCGAAATGATCGTGAAAGCGATCACGCATCGCCTGAAGATCACGGAAGTGCCGACCGTTCTGCATCCCGACGGGCGCGAGAAGCGGTCGCATCTGCGCACATGGCGCGACGGGTGGCGTCATCTGCGCCTGCTCCTCCTCTATTCCCCCAACTGGCTCTTTCTCTACCCCGGCATTCTTTCCATTGTGCTTGGCACTGCGGTTGCGGTATGGCTTCTGCCCGGTCAGCAGTACATTCTCGATGTCCACACGCTGCTCTACGCCAGTGCGCTCGTGATTCTCGGTGTGAATGCCGTCTCGTGCGCGCTGATCGCGAAAGTATTCGCCGTTGATGCCGGTCTTCTGCCGCCGACGCCGCTTCTGCGGAAGATATACGGCCGCTACTCGCTCGAAATTGGCGTACTCATCGGTGTTCTACTCTTCCTCGCGGGCATCGGCATGTCCGCGTATGCCTTCCTGATCTGGGGTGAGCGGGATTTCAGTAATCTTAACCCGCAGCAGGTCATGCGTCTGACGATTCCTGCAGTCGCATTGATCCTCATCGGTGTGCAGATCATTTTTTCCAGCTTCTTCCTCAGCGTGCTCCGGATGCAGCGCTCACCGCGGTCCCCGTCATCCCTCCGATGAAGAGGGTTTGCATGCAATGCTTCTACGCGATACCGTTCCGTCCATGGTTGAGCCGCGCAGTCATCGATCACAGGTCATGGAATGGTGGGGCGGCGTTCTTTTCGTGTTCATCCTCGCCGCTAGCGCGCACCTGATGTTCTCATGGAGAGGGTTTAATCCCACCGACGAGGGCATCGTGCTCGCGGGGGCACGCCGCATTCTTGCCGGACAGGTTCCACACCGCGACTTTATCTTCATCCGGCCGGCGCTCTCCATGTATCTGCATCTGCCGGAAGTCGCGCTGGGTGGTTCCTATGTGATCTGGCTCTCGCGACTGTCGTTCTGGCTCCAAGAGGCGGCGATGGCGTGGCTCTGGACCGGCATCATCGCGTCGCTCATTAAAACTCCTCTGCGCATGACGCTGCGGATGCCACTCGCATTGATCGTCTTCTTTCTCTCCGCACACACGTTCCCCGACATGGCGTGGCACACGATCGACGGGCTCTTCCTGACTGCGGCCGGGCTCGCGTTGATCGTCTCGGGATCGCACAAACGCACACGACTCATCGGATACGTCATCCTGGGTGCTGCAGGACTCTGCAAACAGATCTTCGTTCCACTGTTTCCGCTTGCGCTTCTGCTTCTGGGCGACTGGAAACACTGGCGCGCGATCCTTGCCGGCGCTCTCCCGGGCATTGCGTATCTGCTCTACCTTCTGTTGAACGGAGCGCTCGGTGACGCGATTCCTCAGTTGGTCGCTACGCATGGTTTCTGGGAGATCGCCGTCAAAAATTATCTGGAGCGGCCCCTCCTCTACGAGGGGATTGTGCTCGGAGGTGCGTCAGTTTTGCTGCTGCGGTGGATCACGAGTCGAAGTTCTCCTCCCGTGGCGGTCCGGATCGTCATTTGTGTTCTTGCGCTTCTCGGAATTCTCTACTTCCCCATGCAGATGGCGCTCCATATGACCGATGGACGAATGCCATTCGCCATTTTCGGAGCATGCATCGGTGCGGTGATCATGACTGGTGACTGGAAGTTGATGCGCGCGGGCATGTTCGTGTGCGCGACCGCGTGGCTCGGTTCAATTTCTTCCGGATACCAAACTCCCGCGCTCGGCATCGGCCCCGTCACAGCCGTTCTGCTTGTCACCGGCCTCGTTCCGATGGCCGCACTCGCCGTTCCCGGGAAATTGCGCCCTCTCCAGCGTTTCAGCCAGCACATCCTCCTCCTTGGTCTTGCCGCATTTATCGGAACGGGATTCGTGCTGTACCGGACACATGTTCTGTACCGGGATATTCCCGCGAAACTCACGAAAGATCTCGGAGAAGTGTTGCGGGGCGGAAGCATGATCAAAACAAATCCTGAGACGTACGCGCTGCTCGCCGATCTTGAGAATGTGACGAAGGGCATCCCGGCCGGGAAGAAATTCACCATCCTTCCGGATTTTGCCGCCTACTGGATCCGGTCACCCGAAGAAAATCCGCTTCCGACAGACTGGCCAAACTCATTTGAGATCTCCACGCCCGCGCTGATGGATCGTTTGCACCAACCGCTGTTCGTCAACGACACCGTGCAGTACGCGATCATTGCCAGGTACGACGCCGGAGCATTGCCCAATCGCCGAGTCATCCCCCAGCGAGTGTTGTCCACCGATCCCGAGGAGCGCATTTTCGAATCATGGTCGAAGAACATCGCCGAGCCGGAGGACCGGATCAAAGACACGTGGAAGAAAGTGAAGGAGACGGAGTACTTTGAGGTGTACAAGAG
>JAHFJP010000009.1:18631-34571 GCA_023245765.1 Candidatus Peribacteria bacterium | reverse complement strand
GTGGAGCCGCCCACGGGAATTGAACCCGTGACCCCATCCTTACCATGGATGTGCTCTACCTCTGAGCTAGGGCGGCAAAAAGCGCGAGGAAGTCTCCCAGATTCTCTGTGAATAGTACACAGGTCCATACGGAATACTGCCCTTCCGGAGCATTGTCAAACCCCCTTTTTCCCCTTACCATTGCTTCCTTATGTCCACCGAGACTCTTTCCATTACGGAAGCGATCGAAATGCGCGTGGAGAAAAGAGGCAAAAGTCCCGCTCATGAGATCTTCGATTCCATGCGTCAGAGAATCCGTGACGTCTTTCCCGATGATGATCGGGAGGCATGGCAGTGGACCGGAGAGGATTTCCAGACGCATGAGATCAACCGTCCCGACGACGACTTCCGCGAGTGGTTATCTCAAAAGTATAACCCGTCCGACGAATTTTCGCAGCGGCTCGTGCGCCGGATGTTCACGATCTGGGCCGAAATGGAAGAAGAGGGATTTACGGCAAACGATCTGGAACTCTTTGAACATCAAAAAGCGCTCTTCGCCTGGATTGCTCTCTCCACGGTAACGGGCATCCGCGATAGAGTCGCCAACCTGCTCGCGCGTTCTCCGTACGGTAGCGGCAAAAGCCTCGTCGCCGGTCTGGTCGTCCGGGCATTCAAAGAAACGCAGGAGGAAATGATGGCAGAGGGCGAGGACCCAAAAAACATTCCGACGGGCGCTCTCGTAGGACTCCGGAAAGAACACATGCTGCAAAACGCACTGGGTCGCCAGTTTGCGGCGCTCCAGCCGCCCTATACCGTGGAGCGTCAGGACGTGAAGGTGTATTGGAAAAACCTCGACACGATGTTCGGGAAGCAGTTCTCGGATTGCTTCGCTGAGCCACGGGGCAAAGACCATCCGTTCTTCGCCCTGTTTATCACCGAAGAAAATGACGATCCACCGTCCGCAGCGGAGCGCGTCGCACAATGTATTGCATTGATGTCCGGGCCGACGCAAAAAAAATGGGATGCCGTTCCCCGGAACAGACGCAAACAGATTACCGATACCCTGGAAGCGCTCATCGACGGAAAAATGGTTCTGATTCCCAACGTCTACAACGTTCCGCAGCCGACCGTTCCGCTGCCGCGTGATGAAGACGTTCTTACCGGCGAGGCGCGGTTCCGCGGAGACTCGGCCCACGCGCTCGCGGAGTCGCCGAACTACAGAATCACGGCAACGCATAAGCATCTTGCGCTCAACCGCAACACGTACAGCGCGCACGGCAATCGCGAGAACCCCGCACAGTTCTGTATTGCATACGGAAACACCATCACGAAAGATCCCGACATCATGCGCGCGGACATCCGTGAAGAAATCGCCATGCGATGCCGATTTCTGACGTTTGATGAAGCAGGCACTTATACCCCGGAGACGCTCGGCGATTCTGTCTCGGTGCTGAGCGGTCAGTGGCCGTACATGGTCGGGTTCACGGGGTGGGATTCGGGAGTTGAAGGCTGGACAGACCGCTCCCCGATGCTCTCTGTGCGACAAATGATCGCACTCAACCTGATGAAGCCCGTCGCATTTGCGGGGATCGGTGATCCGAGAAATCCTCCACAGGAAGGAACGGAGGAAGCATGGGCAGAGTATCGCAAGCAGATGTTCAGCAAAGAAAAGACGGCAACCTCACTCGGTCTGCCGCAGCCGTACGAACTCGACAGTGTGGTGATCGCTCCGTCGCGCAACGTCCGCGAGGTCGCGCACCGCATTATCCAGGCCCACGAAGAGCAGGGTATCCCCGTCCAAGTGTGGTGTTACGATCCCGATGCTGGCAACAGCCGCTGGCCCATCATCGTCAACGGATTCAACGCGCCCAAGAAAAAGGGTGATCCCAAGCGAGTCCTCGTTGCCCCACCAACACAGATGACCGAAGCGTTGCACCTGCATGCCGAGTCGTACGACGTCCTGGCGCATATGAGCAGTTACGCAATCGATCAGGCCCGCGGGCGTCTGGGGCATATCCGAAACCTGGAAGGGGATCGCAAGACAAGAGAAAAAGCCCGGACGTACTTCCGCGTTCAGTGGCTGGCGGGTGCAAAGAACGAAGCGTACGTCCGCGAGGTTGCGGCAAAGATGGGATACACATTGAAAGACGAAAATGAGACGTGGACGCCGCTCCACAACATGGTCGACAAGAATGCGTACGAAAAGGATACGAAGCGTACAGGACTCAGCAGCCCCCAATTGATCCCCGATACACTGGCCGTCACCAAACGCAAGAACAGGAAGAGAGAAAAGAAGAAAAGTACGCCGCTCAAAGCCACCAGCAAGTTCGTCATTGCAAAGGAGAAGGCGAAAGCCGAGCGCAAAGCCGCAAAAAATGCCAAGAAATTCAAACCATCCGCTGCGCCCTCATCCCTGTTCACACCTCCGCAGCCCCCTCCGGAGAAGGAAAAACCGCAATTTACCGCGTCGAGAGACAAGGTGAAGGTGACGATCATCGTCGCGGAGAGCGGAATGCCGATGAATTTGGATGACATCGCGGACGATCATGGTATCGGCCAATATATCGGTTCTCTCGATGCGAAAGTGACGCAGGAGTTCCGCGCGCCGAACCTACTGCGCGGCCAGGCTCTTGCGGAAGTTGTTCTCAACGAAGTCATTCGTTTACAGGGAGTGATGAATCGTCGGCGTAGTCCAAGCAGCAACGGAGACGGAGAGTAAATCTTCTTTCGATCATGGCTCCCGGAAATTTCCCCACGGGCATCGATCAAAAACTCGCGCTCGAAGAGCCCGACTTGTGGGATGCCAGTGAGTTTGAGGGGCATGAGCGTATGGCGGTCAAACGCGGAAATACGCTCCTGCAGCAAATATTTTCCAAAACACGGACAGATCTTCCAAAACTTGTCGCGAGCATACGGTGGAGCCATCTGCGCATGCCATCGAAGGATTTCGCCAATGCCGCGGGCATGAGTTACAACGGCTACAAGCCGATGGAGAAGGATATCGGTCCCCATAACATTCCGCACCGGTCGAAGGTCACGAGACTTCTGGAATTCTGGGCGAAGAACAACATTTCCCATGGCATTCGTGAACAGCTCCTTGATCTCCTCACATGTCCCGAACTGATCGGTATCGATGAATCATGTGTTGATCTCCTGAGTGCGATCGAACATCTTCGTTCGCAGTCCGAACACTTGCTGGGCGTCAAAGATATAACTGCTTTCTATCATCGGGTGGGCTATGAGTGCGGGCACGAAGAGGTGACGCGGCAATTCCGCGACAAGTATGCAAAACAAAACATCTACAACACACTATGGCAGCGTGAGAAAACCGGTGCGGTCCCCGATTGTCTGGAAGTCGTACAGCTGGTCGATACGATGTATGCCGGTAACGGAAAGGAGACGAAGGCAAAGCGCACGATGCGCCGCGCGCAAGGCGAAGCCGTCTGGAGCATGGTCAAAAAGAATCAGTATCAGGGACGCACGATCGAAGAGCCGCTTGCACAGTTTCTCGTGATACTCGAACGCGATCTAGCGGCGAATGCCGGCATCACACTGACGGCAGAGGCGTTGCGCGATCAGTATGGCATCGGGCCGCAGGATGCCGATCTGCTCATCCGCACAGAACTGATCGCAACAGACGCGGTCACAGAGCTTGCGGCGCGGCTGATGGATGCCCCGGCGCAGAAACAATTCCTCCGTGCGTGGAATGCGGCGTACGAAACGGAGCAACAACGCGAGAGCTTCGCTGTGATTGCAGATGCCGCAATGGCCGAACGCGGCTACACGCCGGCAGACCTCGCTGTTCTGCTGAACGTTCAGGCACCGGAGGACCGGGGCAAGCGTGCGCGTTTCGGTACGCTTTCGAATGCGGCGATGTACATGTCGGCAGCGGACCTCACCTCTCTGCTCAATGTTCAGGCGAAGGAGGATCGGGGCAAGCGAGCGCTGTCAGAGAGATCACAACGGTATCGAGGCGATGCGGAAGTGCGCGGCGTGCTCTACCAGAATCGCGTCAGCAGCCAGATCTCTGTCGAAGCGCTGGTGCGCGTTCTCTCCCGCGACGACGCTCACGCGGATGAGTTGCGGGATGCATATGTGCGCGAACGGGAACGGTATTTCCGCCGCAACGGAACCGGGCTCAGCGGCGACGGATTACGCATGCGTCTTCTGCGCGAACTGGCCAACGTCGAAATGAACGAATTGGCCCTGCATTTCCTTCCCAAGAACCGCCACAACAATCGCGCGGCAGTGAAAGAAAAAAATCTGGAGTTACAGCGATTGGAACGCGCAGAGGGGAAACAGCACCGCATTCCTTTTGCCGATATTTTCCCAATTCTGCAGAAACTCGCTGATGAACGGGCTTCGGAAGCGGCAGCGCGGGTCAAAGAATTCGATGTCATGGATGAATCGTTGAAGGCATTTGTCACGGTTCAGCAAATGGCAGCAAACCTCATCAAAGGGAAGAAGAGCGCTGACAATGTTTCCGATGCCATGCGCAACATCGCGCAGGATGACACGCAGTGGTTGCGGTCCGATCTCATCTTACGGATGTCGGAGGGAAAGTTCGTGCCCTCGCTCTTGTCGCTGCGCGTGATGGCGAAGGGTGCAGTCGATATGGTGCTTCCCGAAGCGGTCGTTCGCGATTGGCACGAGCAGTTTCCACATCAACTCCAGAAAGGAGCGATGGATATCGGGACGTTCATCCGCCCCCTGCCGAGAGTTCTCTGCACTCTCCTGGCAACGAAGGAGGCGAGCGCGATCCGGTTTTTTGAAAAACGTGTTATGGGTGTGGTGCCGACCCATGGAACAAAAATGCTGCGGGATCTTGAAGAGGGCAAAGCCGTCGAGTGGAAGTACATTCACAAGATGTTGCTTGTGTTCGGGTTGCAGCCGTCGCAGATCGCCTATCGCCTGGCAAAAGGTCTCTACGATGCGCCAAAGGGTGACCTGAATTCCGTGCTTGCCGAGCTTGTTCCCATTCTTCGTGGGCAGAAAATGGATATTCATCCAGTGAATTTACCGGGTCTCACACTCGATGAACTGAAGCCGTATCAGAAAAAAGGCAAAAAATAACTCCGACCGTTAGCTCTATTGTCCCAGATCGTTATGCTTCGGCAGAAGCCGGTCCGCGCATGCTCAGTTGGATCAATCTCTGAAAGTTGCCGCGAATTTTTTGCAATTCCGGTAGCACAGGCAGAGCTTCGGCCCCCTTCCTCCGCCACAGTTCCGGTTTGACGAGTGTTCCGGAATCCGGGTCGATTCCAATGCGCGTGAGGATATCTTTCCATGCAAACACCGTTTTAAATTCCTCCACGAATCTGACCAGATCCGCTTCTTTGTATGTGCTGCTCCCATTTGCCAATTCCATCGCGACAGTCGCAATTTTCTCGAGCATACGTTCGCCCTCCGGTGCGGAAGAGAGCTCGAGAGCTCGCGCTTGTCGTATAACAGTAGCCGCTAGTTCGGGAGGGTAAAAACCTAGACTGGATCCCGTATCTGCAGAATTCGTTGGTATGGTCATCGTACGAGGGGGAATTTGATAGTATTATACATTTTTTTATGTAATAAGTCAATTTTATGCACCAGGGTATTTTTCAGAGAAACAGTGCAGAAACAGACTCCATCGTATGCAATACCCACTCCATAATCGTCACAATCCACAGTGAAAGGAGGGGAATATGCAGGAAATTTTCGGCGAGGAGCAGACCGATCAGTACGTAAATTCCGATACGCATGAACTCTTCATAACGATCCGAAAGGCTCAGGGGAATAAATGCCTCGAGCACTTTGGATCCGTCGAGCGGCGCGATCGGGATCAGATTGAAGGCCATCAGGCCGAGATTGATAAAGAGGAACGCACCGAGGAACTGCAGCAGGAAGATCCGCACCACCGGTCCGCTGCCGCCGACCGAGAGCAATTCCCACGGCGATGATCCCGCGGCGCCTCCAAATATTTTCAGCATCGTAAAGGCGACGATCGCGAGGACGAGGTTGCTGAACGGTCCGGCGGCTGCCGTCAGGCATGTATCGCGTTTGTAGTTGCGAAAGTAGACGGGATTGATCGGTACGGGCTTCGCCCATCCAAAGCCGACGGTCAAAAACAGGAGCGCGCCGACGAGGTCGAGGTGCGCGATGGGGTTGAGCGTCAGGCGACCCGCATGGCCGGGGGTGGGATCACCGAGTTTTGTCGCCGTCACTGCATGCGCCCACTCGTGGACGGAGATGGCGACGAGGAGCGCGAGGATGTAGGTAGGGTTGAGAAACGGCATTGACTGCAGCATACACTGTCGTTATTCTCTGCGTCCGCATACTTCGTCCCTCAGTACAAGTGCCAAGAATCTGCGCCAAAACCGGCAAGAAAACCGGATTCGGAAATACCCGGAGCCACTCCATGCGCCACACCCGCAGGCAGTGGAAGCCGAACCTTCAGAACAAGCGCGTGTTCGATCCTGCGACGGGGAGTTACAAGAAAATGAAAGTGTCGACGAGTTACCTCAGGACGCTTGCGAAGAGATTAAAGGAGGGGAGGACGGTTTAGCTGTTTAGCTGTTTAGCTGTATGGCTAGTTAGCTTTTTAGCTTCATATGTTTTTGTAATGGCATTCACGTCAGCTGATAAGCTAAACAGCTAACAAGCTACAACAAAAAAACGAGCAGGTATTCGCCTGCCCGTTCTTCAGAGTCATCTGATTATCCTTTCTTGTTGAATGCCGCGAAGAGTGCCCAGACGCCGACGACAAGGTGCAGGACGTTATCAACCGGATTCTCGAGGTTCGTGACGCCGTAGAAGTTCGGCGACGGGTTCCCCCGGACCATAAAGCCGAGCACGCCGAAGGCGAGCGCGATGACGCCGACGAGGACCACGACCCATTTCTTCAGATCACCGATCGCGAGAGGAGCGAGAGCGACGGCGACGACGCCAAGCACCAGGTGCGCCCAGTTTTCGGCGGAATCGAAGTTCAGGAGGTCGCCCGCGAAGTCAGGCTTTACGAAGCCGATCACGGCCAGCAGGATGAGGATGACACCTCCAATCTGCAGGAATTGTTTGGGATTCATCGGGAAAAAGGGGGAAGAAATACAAGTTAAGAGACAGGTTACCCCTTTCTGAGACGGAAAAGATGGAATTTGTTGACGAAAACAAGAGTCATTTTTTTATGGTTTTTCTCTTTTCGAAGACCTGTACCATTTCCTTATGGAATTTTCGCGGAAAAATCATCCGTGGATCATCGTTCTCTGCCTCGCTTTTCTCACACTGCTCTGGCTTCCGGGTCTGCGGTATCCGGTCGTGAGTGACACGGCCATCTATGCCGAACTCGGTGAGCATCTTTGGAAATACGGTTCGTACGCCGCGATGGGCGCACCCTCCGCCCGCCATCCGCCGCTCTATGCTTTGTATTCGTATCCGTTCGTCGCGGTCGGCGGGATCCATCTTGGCATGAAGCTCGCAACGCTCTTCGCCGGTTTTGGCGTCCTTCTTGCAAGCTACTGGTTACTGCGGAGAAGTTTTGGATCCGACATTGCCATTATCAGTGTCGTCATCCTCACGTTTCATCACGCGTTCGTCCTCATGACGCATCTTGGCTCAGCGGATCTCCTGTTTGCCGCGCTCTTCATTGCTGCCCTTGCGGCATATGTGGAAGCGCAGAAGAACAAGAAGTGGTATCTGCTCGCGGGGGCGTTTGCCGGACTTGCCTGCATCACCCGGTACAACGGCGTGCCGCTGATACCACTCTTTCTGCTCTACACATTCTGGGCCCGGCGACGTGATTTCTTTTGTTTCCCATTCCTCACCGGCATCGCGCTCTCCATCCTGCCGCTCGCACTCTGGTTTTTGCGTAACTTCCTCGTCTTCGGCAATGCACTGCACAGCGACTTCACCGTCGAACTCGACCGCAATTCCGCGGGCACCGTCACACAACTCATTTCCAATGTCGTCTTCTACATCAATCCTCTCCATAACATTCTTCCGATCCTCTTCGTCACCGCAATCTACGGAATCGTGCGGAACGGGAGGCGCCAGAACTTCCTCATCTTCGGAATGCTCTCGGCATGGGTTCTCACATCCGTCTGGTGGGTGCAGGCGATGCGCTTTGCCTTCCCCGGATATCCGATTCTTCTCGGCTTCGGTGTCGCCGGGCTTCTGGATGTTTGGCAAAAATTTCCAATCAAAACCAAAGCCATCACTCGAAAATCCATAATCATCATCAGCCTCGCACTCATCATCTTCACGCACCTTCCTCTACTCTGCTTCTACGCCTACGGCCAATGCAACGCGTGGGTGGATCGGTGGAACATTCCCGGAATCCCCCGCAATCTCGGTCTGACCCCCGAAGGATTCTACAGCTGGAGCCTGATGCGCGACGAACTCGTCACGATCGCGCCGCAGGGCAGCACGGTGTTTGTCGAAAATGAGATCAACGAACGCGCGTGGGAAACAGGAGTGTTCCGTCCCGACATGCGCGTGACCAAAGACCGGTACTCCGGCGACTGTCCCCTCTATCACATCGCGCAACGGCCCGATCCCGATGAGCTTGTGATCAGCAAAACGGATGATGCTCCTGTCACGTATCTGACCATTATCGCGTGCGCGAAGAAGTGAACCACGCGACGATCGGTTTCCATCGGATATCCGGAACGACAAACAGCAGCCACACGATGAGCGCCATCACATCAACAACAATCGGGATCAGGAAGAGCGAGAAATCCGGAAAGTAGACGTCCATCCACATCAAATAGAGATAGAAGAACTGAAACTGAAACGTGATGAGCACGAGCGGGATCAGCAGCCGGTACTTCATGATCATGGGGATCCCCGCGAGCGTGAGCAGAATCACCGCCGTCTCCATGTAGAAGTGATCCATGTGATCGAGAGCCGCGGCAATGATGAATGCGAGCAGGCACGAAAGCCCCAGAACACGCGCGAGCCGCTCATCTTTCCACAGTCCCTTGGGATACAGGAATGAAAAACATCCGAGGAGCATCAATACCGGCGACGAATGCGTCAGATTCCCGAATCCCGTCTTTGCTGCATCGGGGAAATAGAAGTTATGAACCGAAAACAGCATCTGAATTCCGTGGAGAGCGTTTAGAGGGAGTCGCTGCCACAGGAATACGTTGGTTTGATCAATGTCCGCGTGCGCGCCGACGATGATCCGGCCAATCTGCAGGTACTCCGCGGTTATGTAGAGCGCCGGGAGCAGCATCGCGAGGAGAAATTGCCACTGCCCACGCGAGAGAAATCGTTTTTTCTTTCCTTTTGAATCCCAGAGGAAGAAGAGTGGCAGCAGTGCGATCGAGAACGGCTTGATCAGGAGCGAAATCGACCAGGGGAGGAACGCCCACGCCGATCCTCTGGTCCGCAGTCCCAGTGTCAGCAGCAGAAACAGTGTGAACGAGGCGAATGTGAAGCCCCGAAATGCAGGGAAGAAGAGGAACGGCATCAGGGCGAGCGCGTAGGCAAAGAATATGCTTTCCATCCGGTCGCGCAGGATCCCGCGCGATGCCCAGTATCCCGCGGCGGGGATCAGGATCGCGCAGAACATCTGGAACCAGACGTTCGTCAGGGGAGAATGTGTGATCAGATACAAGGGCACAGCCAGAATTGATGCGCCGTGGAAGCCGGGAATAGATAGATCAAGCGTTCCGGCCGCGAGCGTCTCAATGAATTGCTGATAGTGACCGTTGTCATCCTGCGGCAGGATGTTCGTCCGCGAAAAAATCAGTCCGATCACTCCCGTGATCAGCAGGAGATGGAGGAGGGGAGAGGAGAAAAAGCGTCGCAGGAACTGCATGTCATTTGAAGCGGAAGGATTCGAGGAACTTTTGGTGATCAACGTCCTCCATCTTGAATGTGTCTCGCGTAAACGCGACCCCGATGACCGTTCCGTCTTTTTCCAGGTACAGGAGGTACGCGTCATAGTTGCGTGCCTTCAGTCCCGTGTATCCATAATACGTTCCCTCTTCGAGAACTTTTCTCGGACCCGGTCCGCTGTTGAGGGCTTCTTCGGGAAGCGCCATGAACCACTGTTTCAGAGATTGCTTCGCGGGTTTCGTGTACAGCGTGAACGCCTGCCAACCACTGCCCTGCGTACCGGAAGTAATGGAGATCATGGAGAATCCCATTTTTTGCGCGCCCTTTTCCCCATCGTCATAACGCACGACTTCAGTCCCGGGGGGATATGTGAACGTGAAGCCGTAGCGATCATCTGTATATAATTGCCAGTCGGTGCTCGGCGCATCCGGTATGCCGAGATGTCGTTCCATCGTATACAACGTCTTCACCGCCGATTCCTTCAGATCCTGCGGGCAGTCCATGCTCAATTTGATATACCCCTTGCCGTTAAAAATCGGCGTGACCAATTCTTCCACATAACTCGCCAGAGGATCCTGCTCCGTGAGTACGAGGCTTTCGATCTCTCGGGTGCCATTGCGGACAATCGCGCCAGAAGAATTCGCATACCATTTCCCTTCGGCCTCCCATGAACTTCCTGCCCGCACCGGCTTATAGAAGAACCGGATGTTCTCGCCATCGGGACTCCGCAAACACAGTTCGCAGTATGTGGTGTCGACGCTCCAGTCGGGCGGATACGGAACCGTGATGTGGTAGTTGGGCTGTGTGAACGATTTCCATCCGGCAATCTCATCCGCTGATGGTGCCCGATTGCATGCGCACAGCAGCAGGAACGCGAAGAGAGACGGGATGAGATAGCGCATGAATGTGATTGTATCAGTCAAATGGCCTGCCATGTACCGGAGCCCCGCAGGGTGACTGGTACATGGCGGAGAGTGAGGCCGGCTTTGTCTGCGGACTACGCCGAGCCTATGTACCGTTTATGAACGAGCCAATCTCGGCGAAGCTCCCCGCAGGGAGCGAAGACGGATGGCGGAGAGGGAGGGATTCGAACCCTCGATGGTCTTTCGACCATACGCGCTTTCCAAGCGCGCGCACTAGGCCACTATGCGACCTCTCCGTGGAGCGAGAGCATAGCAGATCATAATCCTACATCCACCTTCATCGCACCGCCGGCGCTCTGTTGCAGTGCGGCCGATACTTTCAGCATCGACTTTGCCTCTTGGGCGGTACGCTGCGCTTCTTTGGCGAGCCGGAATGCTTCGGGGTACAGATGCTGGTCTAGCTGTGCGCGGGCGTTAGCCAGAATTCTTTTGGAGAGCGAGAAGCGTGCATCCGCCTGCGCGAAAATCTGCGTATCCGCAACCCCCCTCACTTCATCCATGAAGACGCGCGTTCCGTCGATCCGCTCCGTCGCAGTTTTCATTGCAGCCTCCGCAGTCGTTTGCAAATTCGCTTGCGCCCCTCCCGCGGCTTTCACTTCGGTACTGACTCGGATTTTCTGTGCGGATCGTTCGGCACTCGACACGTTCTCCAGCAAGCCGCGCACGTCGTCTTCTACGGATGCCTGTGCATCCGCCACCGTTCCGAGCACGGCGGCATTAGCAACCAGGTCACTTTCCATCTGTGAATGCATTTCGAGTGCAGCGGCCACATCGCCGTTGACGGCAAGTGTGGCGGCGGCCGTCTGTGCCCGTTCAAGTTGCGCGGTGATTCCACCAGCGACATCCGTCCGTGCAGTGCCGTGCAGACGGCCCGAGGCGGCAAGTTCGCCAGCTTCCTCCAGACGGATCGCAAGACGATCAGCTTCAAATTGCGCGTGAGATCCGGCGGAGACATGAAACACTCCTTCGACGCTCTCGTTCACGTGTATTTTGACTGGATACAGAAAATCTCCCGGCAGTGCCGATCGCGCGGCGACGGAGAGACTTGTACTGAGTACAACGATCACTGCCGCGATGAGGGGTGGAAGAGAGAGAGGGCGAACATGGAAGAAGAGCGACCGGAAAACTTCCCACGCGCCCGGATTATCATCATGAAAACGTCCGCTCCCAGCCGCACGGTTGCCAGGCGACCCTTTCACGGGATGGGTACGCATGAATTCCAGAATATTCTTCTCGATTTCTTCGCTCTCTATTGCGGACAAGTGGATATCCTGTCCTCCAGCATTGAGCATGTTTTCGGGATCCATACGTTCTTGATGACCCGCATACACCCCTCGTCTTACGGGATTTTTATTGGATATCTCCAAAAGGCGTTTTCCAATCACTGCAGACTCCTCTGCGGTCAAATGGATTGAGCGCGCGCTCTGCCAAAATTGATCCAGTGTTTCATCCATGGTGGTCAAAGCGAACCCGCAGTTGCTTGAGGCCGCGGTTGATGCGCACCGAAATGGAGTTGGCGCTCTCCCCAGTGACGTCGGCAATCTCGGCCGGTGAAAGTCCTTCGATGAAGCGCAGTGTCACGGCGCTGCGATAGGGCTCGTCGATGGTTCCGAGCAGGCGGATCACCCGGTCTTCCGCAATGTGATCGCGCGCGGCGGGATTATCGTCACCCGCGGGATCGAAGCCCTGCTCTTGCAGCGCCTCGAGTGATTGTTCTTTTTTCTTCCTCGCTGCGTTGATCACCAGGTTCGTCGCGACTTTGTAGAGGAAGGCCCGCACGTTATCGACATCGTTTCCTGCCGCAATGTACTCCCACGTTTTCACGAATGTCTCCTGCAGAAGATCTTTCGCCCGTTCACGATCGAATGTATGAAAATAACAGTGTCGGAAAATGGCGTCCTTGTACTCGTCATATGCTTTCGAGAATTCACTCATGGCGTCGCCACTGGAGGCAGAGATGTTCATGAGGGCAGGCAAAGGAGAATTGGGGACGATGCTAGCATAAGGCAATGATTTTCGTAAGAAATTTCGCTTCTGACCGTCTCCAATGGTGCCGTTCCCTTTGCTTTCATGTATCGCTACTCCACCGCTCCATTTCTGTTTTTCAGCCTTCTCATCGATTTCCTGGAAGTCGCTCTCATCCTCCGTTTCGTGTTCGTATTCTTTGGAGCGAACGCGACAAATCCTTTTATCCGGGATCTCTACGCTCTCACAGCTCCGTTCGTCGGCCTGTTTGGAACAATTTTCCATTCCTCGATTGTCCGTGGCTTCACGATTGAGTGGTCCACGCTCATCGCGATGGTGGTGTACGCAATCGCCGCTGCCGCAGTGATCCGTTTCCTCGATGCACTTCTGGTTCTTGCGGAAGGCGAAGCGGATGAGCATGTCCGTCATCATCATGCGTAAGCTTCACTCACTTCTTCCGGCAAGCACCGTCTTTCTTCTCACAGGGTGCGTAGCCATGGCGGCGTTCCATGAAGGCGGAAGGACTGATGACGCCGTACTGGAAGAAGTGACCTAACCACCCAACCTGCTCAACTCGGCATTCACTCTGGCGAGTTGCCCCTGCAGATGCGTGATCTCTTTTTGCAGATTGATCTTATCTTGCCGATAAATTGCCTTCTGTTTGCTCATGAGAATTTCCGACTGCCGCTTTTGCGTGTCGGCTTCTTTCTTCTGTTGCACGAGATCATCAGCAATGGCCATAGGGAAGAGGGGAAGTCCTAGGATTCCAGACGGTAACGTGGGCGGATTCTTACTGTCTTTTCCTTCTTTTTGTTCCTACATTGTCAAGTCGGGCCTTGTCACAGTGGTTGTCCAAGCGCGTCATAGGGCACGGCATACATTTCCCCCCATTCTTATGCGTACATTTGTTTCCACAGCATCGGCCCGCGCGGTATCGATCGTTACTGCCGCACTGCTTCTCCTACCCTTTACCGCTTCCGCTGTCGGGCTGCAGGTGATGATCAACGGAAAAGCCATCGTCTTCACCGATGTGCAGACGACGGCATGGTTTGCGACCTACGTCCGGCAGGCCGCAGAGGCAGGGATTGTCAGCGGCTACAAAGATTCGCGCGGCAACTTGACCGGCAAGTACGGTCCGGGCAACAACATCACCATTGCCGAAGCCCTGAAGATCGCCGTCGAAGGCGCGGGCTACGACGAAGAACTCTACGGGTCGCTTATCGACAGTGGTATGAAGAAGCATTGGGCGAACGCGTACTTCTCCGTCGCGAAGGCGGAACAATTCGAATTCCTCACGCTCAGGGCAAACGTCGATCGCGCAGCGACCAGAGCGGAAGTCGCGTCCATGTTCACCGCGGCGTTCGATGTCGATATGAGCACAGCGACGACCGTCGACAGCCGTTACACGGATGTGAAATCCTCGACGATGTTCGCGCAATCGATCGAAGCCCTCTCGCATGACGATGTCGTTGCGGGCGATACAGATGCGCAAGGTCAGCTGACAGGCACATTCCGTCCCACGGCAACCATCAACCGTGCGGAAGTCGCCAAAATGGTCGTCAATGCTCGGGCGAAATACGGCACGCCGGGTGAGGGCAAGCGGCCGACGGAGTCGGACACGACGGACGTCACCTACACGAATGATGGATTCTCTCCTGCGGTCCTGCGTGTGAAGTTGGGCGATACCGTCACATTCAAAAACAACAGTGGCGAAGATCTATGGGTTGCGAGCAACCCGCATCCCACGCACACGGGCCTCTCGGGCTTCGATGCCCAGACAGGTATCGGTCAGGGTGAGAGTTACGTCTACACCTTCACTCGGCTCGGAACCTGGGGGTATCACAACCATCTCCATCCGGCGTTTGGCGGCACAATTGTGGTTGAATAATCGGTAAGAACTTCCCACGGAAGACGTCTCTATGCACGTGAGGGAGCGGGGGTCGCAAGGCCCCCACCCTCCAACTATTCCCCTCCATTGCTTCTTATCAGTTTCCCCCTTCGAGCATGCTTAATTCCTACGCACATCATCGGCGCATCCGGAGGATCTCCGGATTAGCGGGTGTATGTCTTCTCTTCTCGCAACTCATTCCCTTTGCGGCTGCACAGCAGACGCACTACACAGATGTCTCTGCCGGTGCGTACTACGAGGGCGCGGCGTCGGCACTCCTGGAGATCGGCGCGCTTGACCGCAGCGAGTCGCGTCTGCGTCCAAGCGATCTCGCGACGCGCGCGGAACTTGCAAAACTCCTCGTGAATCTTCACGGAGAGGCTCTCCTCTATCCGGATCCTTCCAACTTCAACGATATTCCGCGCCTTGCCTGGTACTTTCCGTACATCGAGGCTGCCGCGAATGCCGGATGGGTCCACGGTGATGGTGATTGCTACAAAAAGTTCCGACCGTGCACCGCCCGTCCTTCTGCTCAGGTGAACCGTGCCGAAGCAGCGACGCTGCTCGTCCGCGCGTTCGCCCTTGAACGCACGGATACCGCGCCGGATTTCGTCGATGTCGATTTCAATGCCTGGTATGCGGGAGCGATCCAGACTGCTGCTGATCATTGTGTGCTGCAGGGCGATTCTGGCTCGTCGCGCGTGCGTCCTTCCGCCTTCATGAACCGCGCCGAAATGGTCGTGATGTTCTACCGCGCGTACAGCAACATGCACTATGGCACCGATTGTGGCACGCCTCGATCTTCCTCTTCCTCGTCACGGTCGGATGCTGGCGAATTAATCAATGCAACAGCAACATCCTCCACCCGCGTTCGCCTCACCTTCAATACCGATATTGCCCGCTCGTATGCCGAAGATGAATCGCGCTACACCGTCACGCGCATCGGCGGCGGCGGCACGCTCGGCATCCAAACGGCCACACTTCTCGACAGTCGAACGGTCGAATTGCTGCTCTCGACCAACCTGAGCGGCGATGTCTCGTACCGTGTGAATGTCCTCAGCCTTCAGACGAGTGTCGGTGTACCGTTCTCCGATAGCGTTTCCTTCACATTCCCCATGGCCGCCCCGGGTCATATCGTCAATGTCAAAGCTCTTACGTCGACACGCATCCAGATCACGTTCGATACCGATCTCGATATTGCCCGCGCGGAACAGTCGGGACGCTATCTGATTACCGATGGGAGCAACACGCTCTCCCTGCGTTCGGCAAATCTCTTGGACGATCGTCGTACGGTGGAACTGAGCCTCGCTGACACTCTCGTGAATCAGCGGTCATACACCGTGTTCGCACAGGAAGTGCAGACGTCGGCCGGAGT
>JAHFJP010000009.1:0-18531 GCA_023245765.1 Candidatus Peribacteria bacterium | reverse complement strand
TCGCACGTGCTCATGCAGTTCTTCATCGCGTGCATCCAGAGCGAGAGCGAGACGGCGAATGCGAGCAGCGACAACGAGCCGGTCATGCTGCCGAAGACGAGCACGCCCGCATCCGCGTTGTAGTGGGCCATGACGACGCCGACGAGCGCGCTGACCGACGTGAGGAACAGAAAGAACGCGACGACGATGTGGCACGTCATGCAACACGTATCGTGCGGGTTCTTTTTCTTGGAAGAGAAGAACATAAGAAAAACAGGGGAAGACAGATGGGAACGGTACCGAGGGGGAGTGGGATGCTCAAGGAAAGGAAGTGGATCGCGATACGAATTCGTGAGGTAGCAGTACTTGAGGAAAACGAGGAAAACGACGCAAACAAGGCAAGCGAGGACCTCGTTTTCTTCGTTTCCGTCGTTTGCTTCGTTTCCCTATACTCTGCACATGAAGATCTCTCTCAATTGGCTTCAGGACTTCGTGACCCTCACGGTCACCGATCCCGACGAGATCGGAAAGCGCGTCACCGCTGGCGTCGCCGAAGTCGATGATGTGCATGTGCAGGGCGCGCTGCTCGGCAACTGTTGCGTGGGGAAAATCCTGACACTGGCAAAGCACCCCCAGGCCGACAGACTGAGCATGTGTACCGTGCAGACCGACAAGGGCATCAAACAAATCGTCTGTGGTGGAACCAATCTGCGTGTCGGCATGCGCGTGGCGCTCGCGCATGTGGGTGCCCACGTCCGTTGGCACGGAACCGAGATGATGACGCTCGAAAAAACGAAGATTCGTAACGTGGAGAGTGAAGGCATGATCTGCACGGCATCCGAGCTCGATCTCACATCCAAATTTTCTCAGAAGGACGAACGGGAAGTCATCGATCTTGGCCCTTCGTCAGGCTCAGGGGGAGATGAAGGCGTCGGTCAGTCACTCAAAGAGTATCTTGGGCAGGATGACGTCGTGCTTCATATCGATAACCATGCGATCACGCATAGAGCGGACCTCTTTTCTCATATGGGCTTCGCGCGCGAGTTTGTCGCATTGGGATTGGCGAAATGGAAAGGAGGCCGAGGGGACCGAAGTGACCGAGGTGCTCTCAAATTTCCCAAGACTTCGCACCCAATGAAATGCATCGTTGATCGTCGGGATCTTGTTCCCCGCTATTGCTCCTGTCTTTTGAAGATCGACGCTCTCGGCGAAACGCCCGCGTGGATGCGCAAACGACTCGAAGCGACAGGGTGGCGGTGCGTCAGTTTGCCGGTGGATATTACCAACTACGTGGCGATGGAAACCGGCATGCCGCTGCATAGTTTTGATGCCGATGACATCCGCGGCGACTTCCATATGCGTGGCGCCAAAGAGGGCGAAAAAATCACAACACTCGATAGTGTTGAAAGAGTGCTCCCCGAAGGCGCGATCGTGCTTAGTGACAATGACGGCATCTTCGACCTGCTCGGCATCATGGGGGGGCTGCGCAGTTCCACGAAGGAAACCACGAAGCACATCTACCTCCATGCGGCCATTGCCGACCCGGTCGCGATCCGCAAAGCGATCATCGCCACCGGGCACCGCACGGACGCGTCCACTGTGTACGAAAAGGGGATTCCCCGGATCTCTGCGAGCATCGGACTCTTCCGCGCGATCGAACTCTTCACGCAGCTCGTTCCGGGCTGCGTGGTCGCGTCAAAACTCGAAGAGTGGGGTGATGAAGGCAAGGCGAAACCGATCAGCTTGTCCCTCGAGCGTGTGAACTCTCTGCTCGGCGTGGAGATTCCCGAAAAGAAGATCATCAAGATTCTCGGTGACCTCGAATTCACCTCCAAGAAAGGAGCAAAGCGAAGTCTCATGGTCATGCCGCCTCTGCACCGGTTGGGCGATATCCGTGGGCAGCACGATCTGATCGAAGAGATCGGACGTGTGGCGGGCTACGGAGAGATTCCGGCGCAGATGCCGGTTGCGAGTATCGATCCGCCGCGCCGCGATATGCGGGTGCATCATCTGCGCGACGGGCTTGAGCAGCGCGGCTACACCGAAATCGTTCCGATCTCGCTCATCGGCGACGCGCTCTTCAAAAAATCGGGATTCGATCCGGCCGAGGCGGTTAAAATCATGAATCCTATCGGTGAGGAACTCGGACTCCTACACACCTCAACACTTCCCGGTCTCCTCGAGCACGCGCAGCGCAATATTCTCCATGCGGGCAGCGTCCTCAGAACATTCCATCTTTCGCGCGTGTTTAAAAAAGGACAGCCCGAGCATCTCGAGCTCGGCATGTTCGTGGGCAACATGGAAAAATCATCAGAACATCGCGCGCTCCTGGAAGATCCGTTCCTCAATCTTAAAACGGATCTGCAGGAAGCGCTCCGCAGCCTCGGTTACGAACTCGACGTCGCCGTCGCGGGCACACTCCCTGCGTCCGCGCACCCCGGCCGGTATGCCGAACTCCTGGTGCAGCCCCGGACACAGAATCCCGCCGCACGCGATGCATCGCATCCCTTCACGCCCGTGGGGAGAATCTTCGAAGTCCATCCATCCATCGCGGCCTCATTCGATATTCCTCATCGCGCGGCAGCAGTGATCCTCGATCTGTCTGCGGTTCTCGCCATCATGCCCGCCGTCACCGTCGCTGCTTCCGTGCCGCAATTCCCCTCCATCGTCTACGATGTCACGCTCACCGGCCGCCGACTCACGGAACAAATCGGCGATCTACTCAAGAGGTTGCGCGGCAGCCACGAATTTCTGGAGAGCGTTACCGTCAAAGATCTCTACAGCGCGAAAGAGTCCTACAACCTCACGCTGACCTTCACGTACCGAGCGCCGGAGCGAACGCTCACCGAACAAGAGGTTAAACCCGTGCACGAGAAAATCCTGCAGGGGGCGGGGAGGGAATAGAGAAGGGGATGTTCCACGGGGTCGTGGAACCTATTTGAGGTCTTCCGTTCATCTCCTCTTTCCGTTCTGGTTCAACGTGCGGGGGGCAGCGACTTCTTGAGTCTTTCTTCTGATAGCTTCTTTGCCGTGGCATTCGTTTTTTTCGAGATTTGCTGTGGTGCTGCGGGTTCAGGACTGCGGAAGAACGCGTTTCCGATGCCCGCATACGGACTCACGGGCAACGCGTTCCCGCGGTACTGCACGGAAGAATATGGAGGTTCCGCGAGAACAAACGGTGCCTGAAACTGCTCGTCGTATTCGGGATTGCGCACCCGCGGCGGGATGAACGTTTCGCTTCGGCCACGCGGGCGGCGAAACGGCTGCGGCTCTGGATCCTCATCGCGCCGTCCCAATTGGCCCAAATGATTTTGCGCGCCGGCGATTTTGTTTTGCAGTTCCTGTTCTCCTCCGGGTCCGTTGAGCGCCTCCGCACGCCGTCGATTTATTGCGTTGAACCTCTTGCGCCGGGCCTCCATTGCCGCACCCGTTCCTTCCTGCTCCTGCATCACGGTGATAGCGGGGCCATACGTCTGCTGCATTGTGTTGTAGTAGTTGTACTGCATCATCATCTGTTGCAGCTGCAGCATGTTGTTGGTCTGCTGCTGCAGATAGAAGTTATCCATCATCGGATTCGGTCCCTGAAAGTACCGAATTTCACGCGGCTCCCGGTATTGATGTGAAAATGGGAACAATCCCATAATTATACCAGAAAAACGGGTTTCCCTCCATCCAGAAGATGCATATCATCAAAGCATGTCTATCGTCACCAAAACCGGCGACAAAGGAACAACAGGACTCTTTGGAGGAGAGCGCGTCGCCAAACATTCGCCGAGGCTCGAAGCCTATGGAACCGTTGATGAACTCAATGCCGCGCTCGGAGTCGCACTTGCGACAACAGATCTCACGGCGCCACTCCGTGAGCCACTCACAAACATCCAGCACATGCTCTTTCGCGTTGGGGGCGATCTTGCGACGCCGCTCCAGAAGCAGGAGAAGCGGGAGAGGATCGGTGCTGCGGATATTCACGCGATTGAACAGGACATCATTGCTCTCGAAGTAACACTCCCTCAGCAGCGGCAATTCATTCTGCCGGCAGGCAAGCCGGCAGCAGCGCATCTGCACTTCGCCCGAACCGTCTGCCGCCGCGCAGAGCGACGGGTGACGGCACTCGCCGCGGTTGAGGAGATTAATCCGTACGTGCAAATGTATCTTAATCGTCTGAGTGATTATCTTTTCCTTGCTGCACGGGAGGCTAATTTCGCTGCAGGGTCAGGGGATGTCGAAGTGCGATACTAGCCCCTCACCCAGACCCTCTCCCCCCTCGGCTCGGCTCGGGACAGGCGCGGGGAGAGGGTTCGCTTATTTTTGCCAAAAGTTCATCACCAGAATCAATCCAAAGAACATCATCAACGGAATTGTGATCATCCATGCAAGAGTTTTTGAGTGATGCTCAGAATCTTGCAGACTGAGATACAAACTCAATCCACCGTAGACGATCGCACAGAACGCGAGGGGGAGATCGGCGAGTTGCATCCAGACGGCCGACTCCTGCACGTAGAAAAGATTTCGTATCATTACCCATGCCGCGAAGAACGAGAGGCCGAGAAGGTAAAAGAAGACGCCGGAGAGTTGATGAAGGAAGCGGAGCATCGGGCAGAGAATACTAGAATAGTAGAGGAATGGAGAGTATGAACATGCCGCAGACGATGCAGAAGGTGGTGAGTGCGGCTATGGCAGTTGTTCTCCACCGCGGTGCGAGTGCATCAAGCCCTATGCAGGCGTAGGCGGCAATCGGAATAATCACCTGCGGCACGTATCGAAAGTCCTGAGAGCAGCCGGCGCTGTGTATGATGCGTAGGAGGAAGAGTAATGCGCACCCCGATCCGAGAATCAGCAAAAGGGGAGTGCGATAGGAACCTCTCCGCCGGATGTCGCGCACAATGCCGATTGCAGAAAGCAGCAACGTCAGAAGTCCACCCAAAAGCATGGTTCGATGGAGAAAGCGGAGTCCCGACAAGAACCGCCATTCTCCAAAAAACGCCGATTTAAAGAAGAATTCCCAGAAATATTTTCGTCCGTACATGTCCGTCCAGGGATCGTTATAGGTGGTCGAAAGAATTCGTATAGGGCTGAAACTCAACAGTTCTTGCGCGCCGAGAGGAATTGTCAGGAGACGGTTGAGGCTGATGTTTCCAGGCGTTACGAGGTGATTGATGGAACCGTCGAGCAGCCGAATCACGAACAGCCATGCCGTGATTGAAATCACGATCACAACGGCCGTGATGGCGAATATCCACTTTTCCTTTCGTGGAAGGCTTCCCCGCAGCCATAGGCAGATCAGTAGCAGGGGAAGAGTGAAAGCGGCGCTCATCTTTGTGAGTATCGCAATTGATCCGAGGACAGTGGCTCCATACCACCAACGGTCCTTTCCCGACTTCCACCATGCGAGGAGTACGCCAGTGAACGCAAAGAGCAACAGGGTCAGCAGAGGATCATTCGAAATTCGGGATGACATGAACACGAGTCCGGGCAGCGATGCGATTATTCCGAGGAACAGCGCTGCCTGCGTCTGCTGTGAAGGTTTTGGGAAAAGCAGTCGTGCGATCCAGAGTGCAATACACAACGTGAGGACCGAGATGAGGAACGAAAGCCACTGGAGCGCGAACCACGGCGGGTCCGCAGGATTGAAGAAGAGCATCTTGCCGCGGACCCAGAACGCCGCCAAAAAATAATAGAGAGGAGGCTGATGCATCTCCCATCCCGACCACGATGCCGGAATACTCCACTTGTTCAGAACATACAGGATGTAGTTTAGATGTCCCGAAGTGTCGTACGATCGTATGGCAAACGGCGTCGAGAGAACGTAGTGGATGCGCAAGAACACTCCGGTAAGGAGGATGATCCAGAGCGTCAAATGACGAGAGAATTCTCTGCGAAGAGAGCGGAACATGCGGGCTAGCGTACTGGAATACTCGAGTACGAGGGACCTCAAACGAACGAGACCTCGTGACACCAAAGTCCTAGTATTCTCTTATATTCTCAGAGCGTCTTCCCCTTCTTTCTCTGCACGGTCAGCTGTTTGCGTCCGCGCCTGCGCCGGCGCGCGAGCACTTTGCGGCCGTCAGCGGTTTTGGAACGCTTCAGGAATCCATGCCTGCGGAGGCGACGGCGCCAACGGGTTTTACCTAACATAGCTGGGGGAGAGTAGTGGAGGTTCAGGGCTGGGACAAGAGCAAACGATGCAAACGATGATTCAAGGCAAACGAGGATCCTCGTTTTCTTCGTTTGCTTCGTTTACCTCATTTGCTTCACAATCAGCATATGTTCACTATTCAAAAACTCCCGTCCGGTTTACCCGTGCTGACAGCAGCGAGTTCCGGCACCGAATCCGTCACGGTCATGGTGTTTGCCGGGGCCGGATCGCGGTACGAAACCAACGAGGAGCGGGGGATCAGTCACTTCCTCGAACACATGTTCTTTAAAGGAGGGAAGAAGTACAAAACGACGCAGGAAGTAAGTGCGGCCATCGATGGTGTCGGCGGCGACTTCAATGCGTTTACCGGAAAGGAGTACGCGGGGTATTACGTCAAAGTTGCATCGCAGGAAATCGAACTCGCGTGCGACGTACTCAGCGACATGCTCCTCCACGCGAGTTTTCCGCAGGAGGAAATCGAAAAAGAACGCGGCGTGATCATCGAAGAAGAGCGCATGTACCAGGACACCCCGATGTATCGCGCGGGCTGGGACTTCGAAGAGCTGCTGTACGGAAATTGCCCGCTCGGATGGGACACGATCGGCACCGACGAGCTGATCCGGTCAGTGAATCAGCAAGATTTCCAGAAGCACAAAGACGATCTCTACACGCCGGACAATCTGATCCTCACGTTCGCGGGGAAAGTGACTCCGGAGCAGTCGATGGCGCTGGCCAAAAAATTCTTCGCAGGCATCAGCGGTAAAAAGCGCAAAGAATTCCTGCCGCTGAAAAAATACGGGAAGAAGAAAGTCTACCTCCGTACGAAAAACACCGAGCAGGCACATCTCGTTCTCGGGTTTCCCGGTCTTTCCGCCGTTGATGAGCACCATTTTACGATCAAAGTCCTCACCGTGATCCTCGGCGGCAACATGAGCTCGCGCATGTTCCTCAATATCCGCGAAGCCAAAGGACTCTGCTACTACATCGCCACGGAAATCGATAATTACCTCGACGGAGGATCACTCTCCACCCGCGCAGGCATCGATCAGACACGTCTGCACGAGGCGATCACAGCAATCCGTCACGAATACGAGGTCTGCGCAGAAAAAGGAGTCACGGATGCCGAAGTCCGTCGCGCGAAAGACTTCCTCAAAGGGAAAATCACGCTCAGCCTGGAAGACAGCGAAGAACGCGCGCACTTCTACGGCAAGCAGGCACTGCTCTATCCCGATACCCGCACGATCGACGAATACTTCGCGGAGATCGAGAAAGTGACGAAAGCGCAGGTCAACACGCTCGCGAAGAACATCCTCAAAACGGAGGAACTTCGTCTCGTTGTCATTGGGAAGGAGGAAAGCGAGGACAAGCTGGAGGAGTTATTGACATAACCTGGCATTTGAATCCTGCATCCTGCTAGGCTTGCCTCCAATGAAGAAGCTTTTCTCGTGGATTTCCGCTGCATTCGGCTTTGCGATGTTCCTTATGGCCGTCTGGGTGATCCGACAGCAGTTGCATGGTCATACCGTGCATCAGATTTTTGCGGCGGCGGGCACGGTGCCAACGAGCCGACTTCTGCTTGCGCTCGGGTTGACGGCACTCTGCTACCTCATGCTCACGGGATATGACCTGCTTGCGGTCTACCGTCTATCACAGCGCCCCCGATGGCGGTCTATCATCCTGAATTCATTCATCTGCCACGCGTTGAGTATCAACGTGGGCTTTTCGTCGCTCATGGGAGGCTCCATCCGCTGTCACTTCTATCTCCGCAAGGGTGTGAATGCGGTGGATATCATCCACATCGTCACGTTCTGTCTGGTCACGTTCTGGCTCGGCTTCCTTGCGCTCGGTGGCGCGATCTTCCTCTTTGAACCGCCGCCGGTTCCGGCGTTCATCCACCTGCCATTTGCCACCCTCCAGCCGCTGGGAATGCTCCTCTTCCTCGCTCTCGCCGCGTATCTCTTCTGGATTCTCGTCCGCCGCCGCCCGATCGTGATTCGCGGCTGGGTGATCCCCGTCATTCCGGCGCACATCACACTCGCGCAGATCATCGTCTCCGCGTCCGAATGGATTCTGGGGGCGGCTGTGCTCTATACACTCTTCCCGAGCCACGGACACCAGATGTACATCCACTTGCTGAGCTTCTATTTCCTCGCGCAAATTTCGGGTCTCGCGAGCCAGGTGCCGAGTGGACTCGGGGTCTTCGAAAGCATCCTGCTCGCGTTTGCGCCGCCGGGTGTTGACCCCTCGCGCATTCTCGCGTCTCTACTTCTCTACCGGCTCATCTTCAATCTGCTTCCACTCAGCGTGGCAGGGATTCTCCTGTTTATTCGTGAGGTGAGGTACAGGAGGGCAATGGTTGGGTGAAAAGAATACTAGAGTATTAGAATAGTAGGGACTTCCGTGACAACTTATCTCGTTACACTATGGTCCTAGTATTCTAATATTCTAATACTCTAATACTCTATGAATTTACTCGTTACAGGTGGTGCTGGGTTTATCGGCTCCCACTTCGTTCTGCGACACAAAGAAGAGTCGCCAGACGACACGATCGTGGTGCTCGATTCATTGACGTACGCGGGGAACAAGTCGTTCCTCGAACCTGTGCTGAATCGTATTCGGTTCGTGCAGGGAGATATCGCCGATGTCGAGCTCGTGACGCAACTCATCGTGCGCTACGAAATCGATACGATCGTGAACTTTGCCGCCGAGACGCACGTGGACCGCTCGATCAAGAACGCCGTCCCGTTCATTCATACCAACATCCTCGGCGTGCAGGCGCTCATCGAAGTCTGCAAAGCGCATCCGGCCGTCCGCCTGCTGCATATCTCGACTGATGAAGTCTTCGGTGATCTTGCCGATGGTGATGCTCCCAAAAAATCCGGCGATGCGTTTTTTCCCAGTTCGCCCTATGCGGCGACGAAGGCCTCCGGCGAAATGTTGCTGCTCGCCGCGATGCGGACATGGAAGCTCAAGATCGCCATCACGCGCTGCACGAATAACTACGGGCCGCATCAGGCGGAGGAGAAGTTCATTCCGACCGTTGTCCGTCACGCGCTTCGTAACGAACCCGTGCCGATCTACGCGCAGGGCAAAAACAAGCGCGACTGGCTCTACGTGACCGATCACACCGATGCGCTCGAAGTGATTTTGAAAACGGCATGGGCGTTCTTTGACCCTGAAGTTCCCGGCGTGCATGAGAGTCAGTCGAAAGGATCCGGGCATCGCTTCAATATTTCTGCCGATGATGAACGACAGAACATCGACGTCGCGAAAATGATCTTACAGATCATGGGAAAGCCGGATGACCTGATCAAATTCGTCGAAGACCGGCCCGGTCATGACTGGCGGTATGCACTGGATTCGTCGGGAGTGCGAAAGCTGGGTTGGAAGCCAAAAATATCATTTGAAGAGGGTCTCAAAACCACTGTGGAGTGGTATCGTAGGAGGGCATGAAGATCATCCTCGCCACGGGCATTTATCCTCCGGATATCGGAGGCCCCGCGACGTACGTCCGACATCTGGCAGAAGAACTGACGAAACGAGGAGAAGGCGTGACAGTTGTGACATATGGAGTGAAAAGTGAAAAATTAAAAGTGAAAAATGGGTTTGAAATTATTTCCGTGGAAAAGTCCGGCGGGCCGTTGCTGCGTTGGCGGCGCTACGCGAAAGTTCTCAAAGAGTACGGTAGTGATGCCGATGTCATTGAATGTTTTTCGTCCGTCAGCTGCGGCATGCCGCTGAAGATGGCATCCCTCGACTCCGCTCGGGATGACAGGCCCAGGAAGATTCTCCGGCTTGGTGGCGACTTCACCTGGGAGCGGTATACGGATCTCGGTCGCCGCAGGACGCTTAAAGATTTCACGCTCAAGCATCCCAATCTGCGACTCCCGATGGCGAAGCTCCTCAAAATTTTCGACCATATCGTCTTCTCGACGCAGTTTCAGGAAAGGCTCTATGAGCAGGCGTATCGGGGAATGCCGGCGCATTCGGTCATAGAGAATGCTCTCCCAAGCCCTCACCCCGGCCCTCTCCCAGAGGGAGAGGGAGGACCTCACCGAAAGCATGATCCTCTTCGCCTTCTGTACTTGGGGCGGTTCGTAAAGTTTAAGAATCTTGATCGGTTGCTGCGCGCTGTTGCAGGCATCCCGCACGTGACGCTCACCATGGTCGGGGAGGGGCCGGAGGGCGAAAAACTGTCGGCACTCGCGCGGACACTGCAGATGCAGGGCCGGGTTTCCATTGTTCCGCCGGTGCATGGGGAGAATGTCCGCAGAGTGTTTGATGAGCACGATCTCTTCGTCATCCCGTCGTTGACGGAAATCAGTCCGAATGCGGCGCTCGAGGCGCGTGCAAGCGGTCTCCCCGTTCTCCTCACCGAAGAGAACGGCCTCAGCGCCGAGCTCAGCACCGGCATGATTCTGCGTCCGCTGCTCACGACAAACGACATCACCAAAGCCGTGCTGGAAGCCGATCATCGCTACGACGAATTCGCGCAGGCCGCAGCATCGCCGTTCAGTCATGACCGGGGGTGGGAGAGAGTAAGCAACGAGCACCGGGCGTTGTTTCATTCAATGCTCCTGAATTCATTCAGTCGGTAGTCACTCCTGATAATTGCGCGTGAAAGGGCATTCTGCTATAATAATCTGATTTTCCAAACACATATGATATTTTCTTTTGAAGAGAGTCGCCTCCTGCGTTTCGCACTGGATGGTGATGATGAAAGTCAGGCACAGAAACGGCGGGAAGATGCAGACAAGAAGGCGAAAGATGAAGCGGAAAAGAAAAGCGTTGAACTCAATCCGAAAGACATGGCGGAGAAGGCCGGCAAGGAACGGAGTGAAACAACCAAAAAATTGGAGGAACTTGCAAAAAAGTTTTTGGGCGGTCTTTCCCAGGGGAATAAAAAAACTGCCGAAGTTGCGAACAAAGAATCACAAGAACGTAAGAAAGCTCAGGATGAACAGCGCAGTGCCAGTGAAAAACAGTACGGGGAAATGCTCTCGAAAATGCGAACTGACCGGTCCGCAATGGAAAAGCAGTTGCAGGCACTCGATAAGCAGCGCAAGGCAGATGTGGAAGCGCGGCAAAAATTCAGAATAGTCGATTCCGATGCTGCACGTACGGCAGCAGCAGAATCCGTCATCAAAAGTATCAACGCGGTGCCGTTCCTCAGGGATCCATCACGCCCTGAACGGCCTGAGCAGCCGGTGAGACCGGATCGTCCGGAGGCGCCCGGCCCAGCTCCCGAGCGCGCATCATTTGACGAAGGCGACACGGGAGACAAAGAATTCAAGGAGGCGGTGGAACAACATAGTCTGGACGAGAAAGCACAATTCGGGTTAATAAAAGAATACGGCGAATCTTTGCGCAAATATGAGCTGGATGAGTCCCGTCACACGGTTGCCGTTGAAGTGTTTGAGAAGATGGAAAAGGAATTCCAAAATGAGATAGAGGCGTCAAGTGCAACGCAGCAGATGTCCATCCGGCTGATGGAAAATATCGGACAGGATTTGATTCCTTTGGGAGAACAGGGAATCGCGGTCGCCATGCGGGAATACAGAGCGGCATTTGCAAGTACCAACGTGCCCGCTCTGCGCGTGTACACCGCGATCCTTGCCCGGATGCTTCCGCAATTTCCGCAGTACTGGCAGCAGATACTGGAAATGACCACGTCTGTGGAAGAACTCGAGGAATTGGAAGGGATAACACTGCTTCTACAGGCTGTCCCTGTGGAATTTACCGCGCAGCTTTGCACGATGCTCGACGGGCGGTACCTGGACAGGCTGTATCCAAGCCTGCCGCCCGCACTCCAAAAGTCTGCCAAAGAATATCTTGCGGCTAATCCCTCGCGTACTCCACTAGAACTCCGTTCGGTTCTCTATCGTCTGCAGATGCAAACCTCGCCGGAGCAACAGCGCGGAATGGTCATCGGCATGATGCGTGCAGGATGGGAAATATCAGTCTTTCTTCCGGGAACCCGAAAAGCTGCGGAGGAATTCGTGGCGATGTTGCGCAATGGAGATCCGAAACAGCTTGCAGAAGCACGTACACGTCTGCAGCAAATGACAAAGAGAACCGGTCGCACGCCTGCTGTCTTTGAGCGTAATTTGCTTTCTCAAGACGCGGATCTGGCAGAAGGAACTCTGCAGGCGCTGATGCCGCTTCTGCTGCGTGAACGCATGCAGCCGTACAGCGTTGCCGCTTTGCCACTGGCCAGCGCGTTACGCGATGCGCAGGAAGGACTCCAGAGCGCATCACCGGATGTCGTGAAAAAGACCATTGCCGGGCTCGAGCAGCATCTTGCGACATTCAATAAAGCGATCGGCGGTTCACGTGAAACTGCTGAATACATGTTGGTCGCCGCGCTCGGTGGTCCGGGAGAATTACGCGAACGTGCACTCCAGGAATTTGCCATGCGCTGTGGATACCTGTTGGAATGGGGTGGCAACGGTATCGTTCTCACGCGAATCGCGACGACGGGCGGTACCGGTCTTTCGAGCGATGCAATTCTCGGCTACGTGATGAATCAGTCAAATCCGCGCGTGCGGGATTTTGCTCTCGATTCATTGCACGGCCTATTACCCACAACATCGGCGGTGACACGCGCCCAGGAACGCGGGCTGCTGCTTCTGCAAGTGATGATGAGGCCCAGAAGGGAACGAGAAGGTGAGGACAGCCAGGCAAACGTAAAATCCGTGATTGAGGCATTCCGGAGACCAGGCCTTTCGCCGGAAGCACTCACCAATCTGGCAACAGTGCTTGCAGGATCCCCCTTGGGTGTTGCTGCTCTGGTCGACGCATTGAATCCACAAAACACTCTGCCCATCCGCCGTGCCGCGGCAGAGGGCTTGCGTAATTTTTGGACGGGGGAATTCTCCCCCTTTGGTGGCGATCCGGAAAGCGGAGCGCTGCTTTCGGCGAGTGTTCCGGCATTTCAGCTCGCACTTCGCGATGCGGATGCCGATGTTCGTGCGCGGGGTCTCGAGGCCCTTGTGGAAGCAATGCCGATCGGGACAGTGCCCATAGAGTCACGACTGGATCCAAGCGGGACACTCTCGGACCGGTTTGGAAGATCCCAAAGGCCGGCTCCATTGCCAGCGCCATTCCAGCCCGTGCATTTCCGGGCGGATGTTCTGGCTATGCTTGCCAATGCTGCGACCACTTCGCAGATGCAACTACAGCTCATCGATATGCTCGGATATGTTGGTGAAGGAACAGATGCGCCGTTGCTCCTCAAGCGACTGTCGGACGCATCACTTTCCATCGACAATCGATTGGATATTCTGGACGCACTGATTCGTTTGGAGCGGAACATCATGCCGTCCACGGAACATCGAGCTCTGGTCACGATCGCTCAGTCTCTTGCAGAATTACATCAACAGCTGACAAAAGGTGGCCGAGGCCAGCAGGGGAAACTCAATCGTGTACGCATCATGATTGCGCAGTTACTGAGTTCGGGACTCCAGGGAACGACGACCGAGGAAGCAATGAAATCAGCGCTGGAAGCGCGAACAATTTTGGTGCCGGTCCTGCGAACATTCGTTGCTGTCCGACATGACGAAGACACAGATAGCCAATTGTTCAGCAGATTCAGAAATCTTCCGGTCGCCATCCTTGCACAGCTTATCAATGATGCCGATCCGGCACTGGCGCGCAGAGCGGTCCAGCTATCGTTGCCGAATGTCCGTGAAGAGACAAATGAGGGAAAATTGGAATCACTTCTCAAAGTATTCGAAGCGCGTGCAAAATCCGTACGAGTAGAGGAGGAAGTACTACTCGCCACGGAACTCAATGATGGCATTAGCAGGGTGCGTGGGAGGTTGAATGAACTTGAAGAAGAACGGAAGAAACGACTTGATTTTGATTCTCCGAGAGGCCCCGCCGGCATTTTGAGGCCGCTCCCCCTCGATTAAACCGTCGTTGCTTTGGTACGGGCGAGGTATCATTCCTCCATGCGTTTGTTGATGATCAGCGGCGATCGCTCCATCCTGCAGGGGAAGAAGGGGGCGTTTTTCTATACGTTAGAAGAGATGTCCAAACATTGGGATCGTATTGATATCATTGCTCCACGCTCCGAAGAAGTGGAAAGTGAAAAGTTAAAAGTGAAAAGTAGTCCGTTTACCAACGTCTTCTTCCATCCATCTCCGTATCATTTATTGAGACAATCAAAGTGGATCGTCGAAAAAGGGAAGGAACTCATCGCCGAACATCATCACGACGTGATGACCGCGCATGAATATCCTCCTTTTTATAACGGCATCGGCGCGTGCAGGCTGCATCAGGCAACGGGAGTGTCTTACGCGCTCGAAGTGCATCACATCGTTGGCTGGCCGCAGGCCGGATCATGCATGGAATGGATCGGGCGCATCGCATCACGGTGGCAGATTCCCAAGAGTGCCTATCATGCGAGTGCAGTACGGGTAGTGAATGCGGCAGTACAGTCAGAACTTACGCGGTGGGGAGTTCCTGCCGAGAAGATTCATGTCGTTCCGTCGTTTTATCTCGATACGGAAAAGCTCGAGCCCGATCCATCCATTCAAAAACAGTACGACGTCGTCTTCTGCGGGAGGCTCGTTGCCAATAAAGGATTGCCTGAGGTCATGCGCGCAGTCGCCGCTCTCTCCGGCGTCACGCTCCTGATCATCGGTGACGGACCACTGCGTCAGAGTGTGGAAGCGCAGGCAAAAAATCTCGGTATCAGTGACCGGGTGACGTTCCGCGGATGGCTCTCATCACAGGAAGACGTGATTGCAGCTATGCAATCGGCAAAACTCTTCGTCATGCATTCCTCCAGTGAGGGCGGACCGCGCGTGGCGCTCGAGGCGATGGCGCTCGGCATGCCCGTGATCGTCACGCGTGTCGGCGTGATGCCCGAGATTGTTCAGGACGAGGTCAACGGCATCTTCACCGACGGAACGGCGGAGGGATTGCAGGGGGAAATCCAAATGTTGCTGGAGGATGGGAATATGCGAGAGAGGATTGGAAAAGAGGCGCAGAGGATTACGGAGAGGTTTGAGAGGAGGAAGCTCATTAAGGAATACGCAGAGTTTTTACAAGCTCTGAAAGGCTAGAATTTTAGAATAATAGAGTATTAGGGAATTCTTATAAGCGTACCCTGTTTATTGAAGTCCTAGTATTCTGTTACTCTAGTATTCTTTCTTTTTCACTCGTGAAACTTCTCATTGTTACACAGAAAGTAGACCGGCACGATCCTATCCTTGGATTCTTCCACCGGTGGATCGAGGAATTCGCCCGGCAGTGCGAGAGCGTGATCGTCATCGGGCAGAAAGTAGGTGACCACGAACTTCCGAAGAATGTGACAGTTCTCTCTCTCGGAAAGGAGAAGCGCATGTCACGCTTGCGGCAGGTGTGGCGATTCCACCGATATCTCTGGAAATATCGGAGTAGATACAGCGCGGTGCTGGTTCACATGACGCCCATTTGGGTAACGCTCAGCCTGCCGTGCTCGCTTTTCCTTAGAAAACGATGGTATCTCTGGTACGAAGCGCGCGGGGAACGGTGGCCGCTCAAGGCTGCACTGCGGCTCTGCCGAAAAATCTTCAGTGCATCGGATCGCGGAATGCCGCTCGAAACAAAAAAGAGCGTCATCACGGGGCACGGTATCGATACCGACATCTTCTCGCCCGGTGGCGGCCTCCGCGATTCGCACAAACTCATTACCGTCGGCCGGGTGACGGCATCCAAGCAACTCCATGTGATCCTCGCCGCGCTTGCGCGCCTCCCCAAAGATTACCGGCTCTCGATCTACGGACACGCGATCACGGCAGCTGACCACACGCTGCTTCGCACGCTCGAAAAAGAGCACGATATGCGTCCCGTGGAGGGGCGGGTGGAAATTGGATCGGTCACGCACGACGAAATCGTGCATCGCATGCGGTCCGCCGCGCTCTTTTTGCATGCATCAAAGACGAGTCTTGATAAAGCACTGCTGGAGGCGATGGCTTGCGGGTGCCTGGTCGTCTCGTGCTCGGAAGCCGCGCGCGGAATCCTCCCGAAAGAATGTTTTGCAACGGCCGAGGGGATGGCGGAGCGGGCGAGGGCGTTGCTTGGGTTGTCGGAGAAGGAACAGGACGCGCTCAGAGGGCAGTTGCGGGAGATTGTTGTTCAGAATCACAGCTTGAAGAGGTTGGTGAGGAGATTGGTGAGCGAGATGCGAGCGTAAGAAAACGAAAAAAACGATGGAAACAAGGAAAACGACGATCCTCGGTTACTTTGTTTGCTTCGATTTCTTCGTTTGCCGTTGTTCTGTAGGCTACCACGGTGAATCAGCCTCGCCTCTCTATCGTCGTGCCCGCGTACAACGAAGAACGCACGATTGGGCAGATTATGGACCGTCTGCATGCGGCGTGCCCGTTTGCGCAGCTGATCTTTGTCGATGACGGCTCAAAAGATCAGACGCTTGCGATCTTGAAGCAGAAAGTTCGCCCGAATGATCTTGTCCTCACAAAGCCGAACGGCGGCAAAGGCTCAGCGGTCCGTATAGGCTATGAGCATGCAGAGGGTACGTACACTGTCGTACAGGATGCTGACCTTGAATACAGCCCGGAAGAACTTCCCGGACTCTTGGAATTCGCTGAGCAGGGCAATCATGCGTCGGTGTTCGGATCACGCCGCCTCAAAAAGCAGAAACAGTACGCTCATATCATGATGTTCATTGGCGGCTCGATGCTCACCTGGATCTGCAACATCCTTTATGGGACTGGTCTCACCGATCAGCCCACGTGCTACAAGATGGTCCGCACCGATATCCTCAAAACACTGACGCTCAAAGAGAATGATTTCCGTTTCGATCCGGAACTCACGTGCATGCTCGCGCTGAAGGGCGTGAAGATCGCGGAATATCCCGTGTCGTATCATCCCCGGACGATCGCGGAGGGAAAGAAGATCAACTGGAAGGATTGGTTCCGGTGGGTGTGGGTGTTCGTGACCCTGAGATTTAGAAAAAATGCATAGTCTATTGACTCGCTGCGGGTTGCGGCTACGATTCCCGCACATGCTTCGCACTCTCGTCACGACCACGACCAAGACGACGACCTCCCGCCAGGGAAGGGTGCAGCTGCAGTAGTCCATTCTCCAGTCTTTCTGCCCCCTTTCCTCCGCGAAGGGGTTTTTTGTATGGACCATCTTCCTTCCGACGACGGCGAAAAATTCGATTCTGCTTTCGCGGAAGCGAAACGCGAACTTTCGAGAATCGATCTCATTTTGCGAAATTCTCTGGATCTGATGCCCAACGCGGCAAGCAAGATGCCCGAGCTGGATTGGAACACCATCAGTGGCTATTTTCGCGAGCTTCGCAGCATGCATGCGGGCCTGCAGGAGGCGATCAGCGTCATTTTTCTGGAATCACGGCGCGGGATTACGACAGTGCGTCATGATACGGAATTTCCCATCATGGATTACAAGACGACGATCCATAACATCATCGGGCGGGTCTCTGCTGAAGAAGAGAAGATTGATGGACATCGGCGTTTTGGAATGGCCGAACGCCTGCGTGCCGCGCAGGACTGTTTTGAGAACATCATGATGAAGATCCTACCGTCGGTGTATGAAGAGCTTCGTGTGCAATGGCAAAGCTCGACGTGCTTCATTGATCCGGATGATGATCGTGTCAGTGAAGGAGGGATGCCTGTCATTGATTTTGAGCAATGGGGAGAATGGCAGGAGCGTTTTTTCAATCGGATGACGAGCAAAATTTCGCAGTGTCATGAGTATTGCAGGGAGCGCCGGCTGTTTGCGGAGAGATTCGAGATCTTGTCGCCTTGTAATCCTGATGGTCGTGTAGGAGTGGACTTTGTCGTCACGGTTGTCGCTCCTTTTCGGGAAAAAATTCACGACGATATCCTCGCCATTCTTACAGAGATAGAAGATGACGACGGAGAAGAGCAGTGGGCGTAATCCCGTGGCACCGCTATAGATTGGTAGTATTTGACAAAATGCATGATAAGTGTAAATTGATTAGAGTATGGCTCCTCCACTGACGATTGAACCACTGGAAGCGAAGTATCTGGAAGAGGCCTGTGCGGTCGCCGACGAAACATTCAAGGATCACGACGCAGGTCGGCCAAGCGATTATTTCAGAGCAAGTCTGGCACCGCAGGAACCTCAATCTCAGAAAGTCATGAATGCGGCAACGATCAAAAGCCTGGAATATTGGGTGGGCGTAGTACAAGGAAAGGTGGTTGCGGTCATCGGTCTCTATACGTATGCAATGGATGAACATCAGGCTGTATGGATGGGGTACCTGGCTGTGGATCGCAACGCGCGTGGAAATAAATATGGCAGCGCAATGATCGACTTCGTCATTGAGGAGGCTCGGAGGAAAGGAAAAGCAGCATTTCGTTTGTACACATCCACTCATCCGGCGGAAGCCAGGGCAAATCAGGCGTACGAACATC
>JAHFJP010000008.1:38111-42251 GCA_023245765.1 Candidatus Peribacteria bacterium | reverse complement strand
AGAACATCAAGTACGGCGCGAAGGTCGCAACGTTCCCGCTCTGGGGAACGTGGGAAGCGTTGAAGTGGACGTACAACAAAGTCGCACCGATCGTCACCACACCGGCATCAGCCGCGTGGGAATGGACCAAGGCGAACACCGACACGTTGGCCAAAGGCGCTGGTGTGGGAATTCTCGTCGGCACCGCGCTCGGCATGGCAGTCGGCTGGCCGCCGTTCGGCGTGCTCGCAGCGGTGGCTGCCGGAGGATCATACATCGCGCAAAACGCCAGGCACGGACAGGCGCACGGGAACGGCAAGAAAAACGGTGGCGGTGAAACACCACATGAAGTCGCCGCCCCGGCAGCCGCCCATGCAGAACCCCACCCCGAACCCGCACATTAACCACTAACAAGCTAAAAAGCTAAACAGCTAACAAGCTAAACAGCTATGACTCGCTCCCTTTTCCCTCACAGGCGTCCCATGATGAATGAAGCCCGCCTCTGCTTCATGACCGATCGGCCGGGCGAAACGGGGAACCTTCCAGGCGTCGATTTCATCAACAACACGTTCAGCTCAGCGGTGGAAGCGTTCGAGAATCTGCGTAATCCCCAGACGGCGATTGACCGGGAAACGCGCCGGAATTTGAGTAACCCGCGCCGCTGGCGCGAAGCATTTGTCCGGCGCGAAGTCTTCACCGAACCACAAACGCCCCGCCAGGATCTCACCACACCCCCGCGGGTCTTCGGCCCGATCGAACTGCTCAAGACCATGACGCAGGAGCAGCGCGTCGACAAGTTCTACGAATTCGTCCGCGAGGCCCTGCCGCGCGAAACCGCACGGAGACTCACGCCGGCCGTTGCCACAGGCAATCCGGTTCCGAGTGATGCCGACCGCGATCTGCTGCTCGGCACCGTCGGCATCGTGCTCGGCCTCATCCGCCCCGATCACACCCGGCCCGAGACGGCCGAAGCGCTCGCGGCATTCGATGAAATTTACCCCGAACGCGAGTTCGGTCACATTTACGAAGACTACCGCGAGTTTGCCCGCCGCCTTCGCGCGCTCCCGAACATCGGCACGCCCCCAACCCCGGAGCAATTCGCGGACCGCGACGTGCTGCTCAAACTCGCCGACGAACATGAACGTGATCTGCCGCCGGGCCGGTATCTGCGCATCATCGGGTGGTTGCGCCTCGCGCCGTACAACGACGCGACACGCAAGCGCCTCTACGCGCTCAGTAACCAGCTGCGTCTCGATACGCTGCGGGAGAACGAGAACAAACTGAAATCGCAGCAGCAGTACGAGAAGATCAACAAAGGCATGCGCGAGGATGCCGAACGCCGTAACCGCAGCTTCCTCGATAACTTCGGCATGCTCGAACCGTGGCAGCAGTACGCCGTCATCGGTCTCGGTCTCTTTGCCGCGTACAAGCTGTGGAAAAAGCCCGGGCGGTTCCTCGGAATCATCCCCTACTGGACCATCCCCACGGGCGTCGTCGGCTTCTATCTGTACCGCCGCCTGATCATGGGCGATCACGATGCGCTCAACACCATGACGAGCGCGATGCAGCGCGGCGTCAATAACATTGTCGAACCCACGCGCAATTACCTCCAGCGCCGCGGCGTGCTGCCGCCCAGTATCGAACAGGAGGACGCGCAGCGGATGGAACTGATGAGCCGCTACCTGAGTCAACGGGCGTTCTTGAACCAATTCCCGATCGCCGCGCCGATGATGACCGTCGCCGAAATCAAAATGCGCCACTTCGCGGGCAACGCCTTCCGCGCCGAAATTATTCCGGGAGATCGCATCAAGTACTCCCTCTACGCGGGCCCGCGCGATCCGCTCTATCTCGAAGCGCAAGGCGTCATCAAGCGCCGCCGCTACGACCAAAACGTGCTCCACCGGATCTTCTTCGAGCACAACGCCCAGATCGCCGAGGGCGTCGGCTCGGTCTTCTACCAGCTGGCCGCGCGCAGACCGGAGAACCGCGACCGCGTGCGCCGGATCGAAAACGAGCGCCGCCAGAGTGCGCAGTTTGCCCCGAGCACAGGCTCCAACATCGGCTACAACACGATTCGTGATCCGATCGTCCTACGGGATTTCCAGCGCATGATCGAGGAAGGCCGCGAGATCGCCCTGCGCGAGCATGCGGACAAGTCGCTCGTTGACCTGATCAGTCTCTTCATGGCCGAGCAGCAGAACACTCGCGAGCGTCCCGATAATGCGCAGCGGGTCGATGCTCCGGGCACGGGGACCAATGCGACGCGCAGCGCCGAACGTGCGCTGTACGACAACGCACGGGTGATGCCGATCCAGAACATCGAACGCGAAACGAACAGAAAGCTGATCACGGCCGAGTGGGACGAATTCATTGCCTCCTGCAGCGGAGCTGTTCCGAGCAGGATGCACATCCTGAGTCCGGAGGCCGGCACGGCACTGCGCAATTTCGCCAATCAGCTCTTCGACGATCAAACTCTCCCACTCCCCCGGATCCTGCAGCTTCTCGAACAGGCGAAGTACGCCGTGTACGTGGCTGCCGCGTCCCGCGGTGGCGGTGCGCTTCTCACCGACAATGATATTTTCGAAATCGTCGGCAATGCCGGCAGCGCGGATCGCCTGAACCCCATCGCGCTCGGCGCGAGACTGGGACGGTTCATCAACGCAAGACTGCGGCTGCTGGGCAACTTCCAGCACATCGAAAATCTCGGGACCGTCGACGCACTGCTCTCCCAGGGATTCTTCAGCGGCATCGAGAGCGGACCAGGCAGGCTGTCGGAATTGCAGAAGCAGATCCGCGAACACCGCGATCGGTTCGTGCGCCTGCGGGACCCCGCGCGCGCGGCGCAGCGGTTCTTCGACTCACTCCCCGCCGAAACCATCAACCGCTTTGGGAGTAACCCCACCGTGCGCCGTGACCGTCTGCTCAATCCTCAGACAGGATTCCTCCGGCGCCTCGTCGCGTCGACGCAGTACCAGGCATTCATTAACCAGGGCGAGCAGTACTACGCGCAGCGCGTGGCAAACGACATTCTGATCGCCCAGCTCACGACCCACCAGAGCAACGGCAATCACGCCCTCGACGTCAACATCAATGACCGCTTCATCTCGCCCACCGAGGAGCAGAACCTCATCGTCAACAACAACTTCCTCCTTAATAACATCCTGGGTACCGACGAATCGCGGCCGCTCTCGGGCATGTGGGCGGCGATGAACATGCGCCAATTGCTCACGGATTTCCAGCCGCAGGGCACGCCTCCGACACTCGATGCCACCGACGAACCGAGCCGCGTGAACGCGGTCGAACACACCCGCCAGCTCGCGTGGCTCTTCATCGCCCTGCAGCCGACGATGTCGGCAGCAGGCGCTGCTGGAACGGCGGCATTGCCCGCCGCTCCGTTGGGCGCGGGAACCTTTCCGGGACTACCGGGATCCTTCGATCAAGCCGACTTCGACATGCGCAACCGCGTACGGATGGTGGCGCAGGCATTCATCCGGCAATTCGAAGAGGCGCGCAAAGCCGATACCAACGGTCGGGCTGCCCAGAGTCTCCAGCAACAGCCGAGCTATCGTGGCAGCGACACCCAGGGTGGTGTGCAAGACATCATCCGCACCATGCAGCTCCTGGGGCTGACGGCGGGCAGTGACGCGGGAATCATCAAGCAACTGGAGGAGATACTCGTGCCGGTGGTCGTCGAACCCGGCCCGCCGCTGATTGATGTGGATGGGATATTCAAAGGAATTCGGGACAGAATTGATGCCGTTGGCAAAGCATTGGATGAGGCTCTGCGCAAAGCTGTCGCCGATCGAGCGGATGGATCGGAAAAACGTCTCGAATCGATACGAAAGGGATACAACAGTCTGGTCGATGCGCTGCGAAAAGCCGTCGCGGACCGGGCCGAAGGGTCGCAGAAGCGCCTGGAATCGGCACTGAACCAATTGGAGAAATTGCTGGAAGCATTGAACAAGGCTGTCGCTGACCGGTCCGAAGGATCGGGCAAGCGATTGGAAGACACGATGACCCAAATGGAAAAACTTCTGGCTGATCTCAATGGAGGACTCAGTGACCGATCAGCGATCAATGCCAAACGTCTGGCGGCTCTGCAGGCATCGGCTGCGGAGCGGGCAGATGGTGCGGGGAAGAGATTGCAGGCGACGCTCAAGA
>JAHFJP010000008.1:0-38101 GCA_023245765.1 Candidatus Peribacteria bacterium | reverse complement strand
GATCTCAATGGAGGACTCAGTGACCGATCAGCGATCAATGCCAAACGTCTGGCGGCTCTGCAGGCATCGGCTGCGGAGCGGGCAGATGGTGCGGGGAAGAGATTGCAGGCGACGCTCAAGAGTCTGGAGGCGCTCTCCGGTGCGCTCAATACCGCTCTCACCAACAGGACGGCGGGAGCAGAGGGACGCATGCAACAGTTCGAGAAGGTGCTCGAGACGTTGCAGACAGCCGTCGGAGATAGGACGGAGGGATCCGAGAAGCGGTTGGAGGAGGTGATAACGCAGGTCGATAAAGTGATCAACGATCTCAATGGAGGACTCAGTGACCGATCAGCGATCAATGCCAAACGTCTGGCGGCTCTGCAGGCATCGGCTGCGGAGCGGGCAGATGGTGCGGGGAAGAGATTGCAGGCGACGCTCAAGAGTCTGGAGGCGCTCTCCGGTGCGCTCAATACCGCTCTCACCAACAGGACGGCGGGAGCAGAGGGACGCATGCAACAGTTCGAGAAGGTGCTCGAGACGTTGCAGACATCCGTCGGAGATAGGACGGAGGGATCCGAGAAGCGGTTGGAGGAGGTGATAACGCAGGTCGATAAAGTGGTGGCGTTGCTGAATGTCGCTCTCGCGGACCGCATGGCGGTCTGGGATGCATACAACAAGGACCGCGCGCAGTTCGCGCAAGCCCGCACCAAAGAGTCCGCCGAACTCCAGACGCTCTTCAAATCCATGAGCGACTTCGCCGACGAGGACGAGAGGGCAACGAAGGCGGGAACACCAATCGCTCCCGCAATCCGGAAGAAGCGGATCGAGGATTTCGCAAAAAATCTCACAGAAATCGAGGGCAGAATCGACGCCATTCAAAAAGCAGTCCCCTTCCCGCCCTTTGCCGCAACCAGAGCATTCTTCAGTAACCTCCATGAGCAGGTAGCCAAGAATGCCGAAAATCGCGACAAAGTTGCGCAGGATGCGGTATTACTCCTGTTCGAAAGACTCGATAAAGCCTTTGCCAGCTCGGAGGCACGGGCACCCGAAGTGCGCGAAGAAGATTCCAAGACGATCTGGCAATGGATCGGCGACCTGCTGCCGTCCCTCCCACAAGCGGACCGCGAAGCAGCGGAGAAGTACCGCAGAGAAGTGGAAGAGGTTTCCAAGAACGCCCAAGAGTCCGCCAAGCAGCAACAGAGCCTGGAAGAGCAGCGTGAAACCGGCCGGAAACTGCTGGAAAGGCTCCAAAAGACAAACCCGTAGCAAAAACTGGTACTTTATTAATTTGTAAAAAAAGAGTATAATAGTCGTAACACTTCCAAACAAACATTATGGCAGCAAAGTCTCTCGATGAACGCGCAAAAGATATCAAAGATGAAATTGCGGCTGAGAAGTTGGACCCTACGGTGGCTGCCGATAAGGCAAAAATCATCGAAAAGCTGCGCAACAAGAAAGACGGTGTTCATAGGAAAATAGAACTGATTATGGGTTCCTATGTGGATACGGACAAAGATCTTGTGGATGACGCAAAGATCGATGATGCCGCAGTGGATAAAGTCGCCGAAGAGCTGTTTCCTGGTGACAAAACTATTCTTCCGCCCCCTGTTCCATCAGGACCTATTACGGATGCTGAGAAGAATGCTGTTATTGATGACATGAAAAAGCGCCGGTCGGGAGACACGAGGGCCGAAAAAGTGGCAGCTCTGAATAGTATGGATGATGCGGTGAATACGCTGTTGATAACGAATACGGCGAAAACGCCTCGAACGCGTGACCTTAACAGGGAAGAGAAGGAGCTGAGGAGACGAAAAGAAGTGATTAAAAAGGTGATCGATGAGTTACCACCTGAGGCCCCGACTCCCGCGCCGCCAGCTCCCGTTGAGGAAGATGGTGCTGTGAGCACCGGAACGGCTCTCGTTTCCAATAGCTTGGCCGGTGCGGCAGTGGCAAACGTCGTGCTGAGCGGTGCCGCTGATATTGCTGCCGAAGGAGCCATAGGCTGGGGAACGGGCATTTCCGGAAGTCTGACCCTTGCCGGAGCCGGATTGGGTGCATTCGTCGCAAGTAGAATGGGTGTCAGCAAACTGAAAGGTGCAGCAGTTGGTGGAGCGGTCGGCGCCGCAGCCGATATTGGCTGGATTGCCGCCACAGGAGGTGCCGTTCTCTCTGCGTCAGTCCCTCTCATTCTGGGTGCAGGTGCAGGTGTCGGCTTATACCTCGGCTACAGAGGCCTACGGTGGATCAAGAGGAACACTATCGGGTAATACACTCTTAACTATGCATACAAACCCTGGCCATCCAGCCGGGGTTTTTTCTTGAGAGATTTGTGTATGCTATGCGTGTTTTTTGAAGCTTTTAATAAGTCTTAAAATGTGTTATAATAATACATATGTCCGCCACAACGAAGCTGAAGGATCTGGCGAGTGCGAACAGCGATTGGCAAGTCGCCATCGACGAATTGGCCGCGGCCGTGGGGAAAAAACCTGATGAGATTGCGGAGCTGACGATCGCAGATTTGGAAAAGCAGAAAGATGACGTACGTGACCTTCTCGCAAAACTCTTTCAGCCAAAGACAGATGTAGACGAAGAGAAAATCCGTTTGCAGGAATTTGATAAGAACATGGCCATCACGAAAGCGATACAAAAAATTCTGGAACTTGCGGCAAAGCCAGACATTAAAGCAAAGCCTACCAATCCCGAAAACAAAAAGCCCATGACTCTTGCTGAAGCGAAATCGGCATTTTTGTCTGCCCGCGGGGAAAGTGCAGATGCTGAAGTTTTTGTCATAAAAATAAAAGAGCGATTTGGGGATACATTTTTCACCGACCAGCAATTGCAAAAGCTGAAAGACACATACGATCCGTCCGGCATGAAAGTGTCGGTGCTCGAGTCGGTCGTTTACCCGATTCTTACCGAAGCTCTCGCCAAACATAATCCCGCATTCGCGGCCGAGGTGGCCATCGATTCCGCGAAGAAAAAAATGGGGACTCTGTTGAACAACCTTTGGAATTCCCAAGGCATCGTGACCCCGACAGGGGTCAAGAATCAAATCGTCTCGGAATTTGGCACGGCAATTCGTGGCAAGCTTCTGGAGCAATGCGCTTGGCAGGCATATCTATTCGCAAGCTACGGGCGGCGGGAAAACTATGATCTCGTCATGACGATTTTCGAAGATGCCCTCCACAGGGACAGCATCGCCGCAACCCCTGCTGCAACGGATTTGCCGTCAGCATTGGCGAATGTGGATCCGTTTCTGGAGTACCTGCAGTACTACCCGAAACCTCTTCGGTATGAAGACATCGCCGAATCCATCACGAAATTTTTTGGGCCGGATCGGTTCGCGACGGAGAAGGAAATGGAAGCTAAATTCATTTTCCATGCCCACGAGTGCGGTCGCCTCAAAGATGGAAAGCATTACGACGAAATCAAAAAGCAGTTAAAAACGATATTCACTCCGGGTGAAGCTGTGCCGCTTGAGCTTCGCAAGCCGCTCAAGGAATGCCTGCGAGAGATAACCGAACGATTAAAAAAGATTGATACACGGATCATCGGCGAAGGTGATGCAATGGTGAACGCATTGCGTGGGTCACTTCTGAACGTCGTTTCGCCGGCAGCGCTGCTCGGATTGTCGCTTGAACTGCAAACGATAATTCATGGACGAATGTCATTCGATTACTCCGAACACAATTGGACGATGGAACGTATCGATGCCGGACTCATAACCCTGAAGAAGCATTTGCTCGATGAGCTGAAGAAAGCGCCGAAGGATCATCCTCTAAAAACGGAAATCGATGAATGCATCGCGGAACTTGAGGCTCAGTTGACTACTGCCCCCAAGGCCCCTGCCGATCCCGTCACTACCCCGAAGACTCCGCCGCCTCCGGGAAAAACTCTTTGGCAACGCTTTCTGGATTTGTTCCCGTCCGATAAGTCGCTACTCGAAGCACTCCCATGGTCAGATGAGGAAAAGAATGTGTTGAACCTGGCCGTGGAAGCAGTGAAGGTAAAGGACCTCGAAAGCTTTCTTGGAAGCAAAAAGATCATCTCGGAATTCTTCGTGAATACAGAAAAATCGTACATTCGTATCCGTGCAGATGTGGTGAAGTCGTTTTCAATAATCGTCCGGTATATCTCAACATACAATATGTGGAGCGGTGATGCCGGGACGCTGAAGAATGTACAATCTGAAGTACAGCGCTTTCTGCGACTCCGTCAGACATGTGGATGCATGGAGTCGGGAGGTGAAGTGTGTGATTTGTTCGAGGATCTGGATAAACCAGATGAACCTCCACTCACTCCAGCTCCAGCCACGAAGATCGACGCCGCCCATCGGGCTCTGTGGCCCAAGGATGAAAGCGAACTGGGCACTGCGGCAGAGAATTTCTGGCAAAGAATCGTGGCCGCAAACGAGAACGGAGAGCAATTTCCGCAATTCCTCCATGAAGCATTTGGTCCGGGTTTCTTTGTTGAAGAAGATATAGAAAATATATTTCATACGTACTACCAACACCGAGAACACAAAACTCTTGATCGAGCCAAAATCGATCTCATGCAATTTTATCAAAGGGCTTTGAATCGGAATAAGCATCGCGTCGATAAAGAGGTGGATTATCGCGCAATCGATGATCGTGAATATGCGAAATGGCCGAAAAATATTCATGAAGCTGCCGCGCTAATAGTTCCATTGGTCACAGACATTACAATCTCGTCACTCAATGTTGATAAAGCGGAATCGCTTGTTTTGGAGAGATTCGGTGAAAAGTTCTTCAACCCATCTGAATTGAGACGATTTTCTTTGATTCTCATCAAACTTTCTAAAACTACTCACAAAGAACATCAAGAACCATTTATGGTGGATGCTATGGCACTTCTTTGGGTAGCTGTCGGATTTCGCGCAGCGGTGGAATATTGGAAGCTGTATACAACCGATGCAGTGCAGACGGCGACGGCGCCGGATCCGAAAGCAAATGCGAACGATGCCGACAAGACGACGCAGAAGAAGCTGGATCCTGATCCGGGTCAATCGAAACCTCCCGGAAAGTCATTGGCTCAGCTGACAGCGGAACTGGAAGAAGAGCTGGAGCAGGGCAACCTGTCGCTGGAACAGAAAATTGAGAAGGTACAGCAGCGCGCGGAGCAACTCGAAGCGGAAAACACCGGGAAAACGGACCTGGATCTCAACAGAAAATTGGGCGCGACGAACAGGGTCCTCATGAAGCTGAAAACAGCCCAGACGCGGCGCGACCGCGTGCAAGCTGCGAAGTCCTCTGTCGATGCCACGATCACCCTAGGCTCCGAAGCTCTCGCCATTGCAGGAACCACCGCCACTCTCACGTACGCCGGCTTTACCGCCCCGGTTATCCTCAAAGGAGGGTTCGAAGCAGCCTATGTACTGCTGCCCAACACCGCCATTGGCGCGACGCTCGGAGGGCTCCTGGGAGCAGGAATCGGCACGGTACGGGCATGGTGGAAGGGCGAAAGCAAAGCGAAAGGCGCACTGAAAGGGGCGGCAGTTGGAGCCGGAATCGGCGCAGGAATCGGTACGGCCATCGAAATCGCGAGCCTGCCGTTCACTGCCGCAGTGGTCATTCCTGTGGCAGCCGTACTCGGCGGAGCATACTTCGGTATCCGGAGCATCGAGAAAATCAAAGCGTGGTTTGCGGGCAACAAAGAGGAACCCAAGAAGTAAGGAGGGAAATTGGGTGAAGTGATTTCATGGACTTTCACTTGCAATACATGTTCATTCTGCTAGTATAATTATGGAATTGCTCCCGATCCGAATTGTGACGTTTATCGTCGCTTTCCCCCTCGCCGGGGGATAGGTAGGGAGTTTTCATTGTGACATCGGTGGCCACACACGGACATCGATCTCGCGATGATAGATAATCTTGCGATACACGTCGCTGTTCTTCTTGTGCTGCACCGAACGGTTGATAATTCCCACAACGTAATCGGCAAGTTGTATGAGATTATTGCTTCCCGAACGTTGCATCTTTACTTTGCTGATGCGCTTGATCGTTCCAGTGTTCATCACCCTCCGGAGATGAAGCGCCAATTCTCTCCTGAAGGCAAAATTTCCGCTTGCATCGATCACGACAGTGGCATTGAGCAATTTGTCCTTCGCGCTTTCAAAGACCAAACCACAGACATAGTGATAGAACGACCATTTACTCGAATATTGTTTCGCCATATGTCGCTGCCGTTCCTTGTCGATGACGATGCCATAGTAGAAGAAGTGGTAAGGAGAAACGGCATGGAGAAAATCCCGTCGCAAATTGTCCGAATTGCGATAGAAATGGAATTCGCCTTTCCAGCCCAATTCCCATCGCAACAACTCGATGCGCCGATCACATGCAATTGCGTTTTCCCGGTCCTCGAACACAACCAAGGCAATCGTGAAGTAGCGACTCGATCCTTTATCGAATTTAAAGCCAGGATCGCCGGATTCGTCGATGAATACGAGCATGCAAGAGTACCGTATGACTCAGCCTCTGTCGTCAAAAGACCCCCGAACTATTTCTTTTTCGAGAAGGCGTTTTTTGCTCTTCCAGATAAGCAAAAATCAGTTCCACGACCCCGTGGAACAGTAGCTATTTTTTGACTTTTTCAAACACCAACCAAGGACGGACGAAGCCGGACTCGTCTCGGCGTTGCCTCATCCTGCCTGCCCGCCAGTAGCCCGAGGGCGAAGGCGGGAGCGCAGCGACTGTCATCCTGAGCCCTTCGCTTTCGCTCAGGACAGGCTCCGCGAAGGATTACCCCTTCTTATTCAACCAGCTATCAAACCCTCCGCCGAAGAAGAAGTTGCCCACACCACGGCGCCACCTGCCACGATTGTCGGCGGCTTCTTTCTCGATGTGCTTTGCACCCTCGGCAATCTCGGGACGCTCCCGGTCGCCGGACCACGCGGCGCCTTTGCCGACCAGATCGCGGATCTGCTTCTGGAGCTTGGCGCGCTTGTTATCCATGGAGAAGAACTTCCACGCGGCAGGATCGAGCTTCGTCTGCGCGCCGACGTCTTCGCCCATTTCTTCGGCGAGCGTCATCACGAGCAGGCGGCCGACTTCGTTCATGATGTCGCGGGCGTACCACGTATTGCTGAGCTTGCCTTCTTTGATACCCGTACGCATCGCGTCCCATACCCATCGCAATGCCAGGCGATCATGAGCGATCCTGCCGATCTCCGGACGTGCGCCCCACCGGCGCCATCCGTAGCCGAGCTGGCGCGTGCCGAAGAGATTACGTTCGATATTGATATTGTTCCAGAAGGCATTCGGCCACCAACGGGCCGCAAGACTGAGGCCTTTGAAAATTCCATACCCTGCGGCACCAAGACCCGCGACGAGGAGTGCGGGTGGGAACGACGACGCAACGAGACCGGTTGCACTGAGCAGCGCGCCTGTCGCCGCGCCCGTACCAATCCAGGTACCTCCCTCCAGCGCTTTGCCGCGCCACGTGGTGGCTGCTGTCCCGGCTCCGGACTTCACACCCACCTGTTCAAAAATCCGGCAGATGTAGTCTTCGTCGGAGCCCGTCAGCAACCCCTTGCCCGCGCTGAGTGCACCGTTGATAACGCCGCGAGTCCTCGTCAGTCTCGTTTTCCCAAAGAGCTTCTCGATCTCCTCCTCCATCTGGCGGTTCTCGATCAGCGAGACTTCGTTCTTGAAGAACGTCTGGAACGCGCGCGTGCGCGCCTCGTCGTCGGAGAGATCCTCCGTCCGCTTGAAGTGCTCCTTGTACGTCTCGATCACCGACCGTGCGCCGACGATCTTGTTGTCCTTGGCTTCTTTGGCATGCGCCTTGGCATGCTCAAGATCCTTGGCATATTCATCGGGTTTCTTGATCTCCATGCGGTTGAGCAGATCGCGCTGGATATTGACGGGATTGGTATCCCTGCTTAGATTGGCTCTGTTGGTCCTACCGATAGCCGGGCCTCCGACGAAAATATCGGCAAACGGTCCGGAGGTGGGAGGGGCGAACCCCTCGGTTGTTCTCAACTGTGCATGGAGAGCTTCGAGTGTGTCGTTGAGATTGCGATAATAATCGCAAACACTCTTCAATCGAGTCCTCTCGCCGCCTGCACGCTCAATTTTGGCATCAAGAACTTCAGGTCTCGGAGTTGCACCGGTAAGAAACGCCTGGACCCTCGCCGCATCGTTCAATTTCAATGTCTTTTTGAAAAAATCGCTATGGGCACTGAATGTCGGATCTAAATAGTTATCAATATCGTGTGCAAGGTGAGTGAATTCTGTATCAGCACCAGCAAAATTTTCTGTAAATGTTTCGCCAGTGATTTTGCCCAAGCGGGTATGAACTAACTCCGCAAGTTGCTGCTTTGCACGGATCTTCTTTTCATCATCATCATGGTGCGCACCGTTCTGGATCGTGTCGATCAGATCAGGAGTATCGAGAAGCATCTTCTGCGCCATGCGCACGTTCACCTCGCTCACCATGCCCATAGCGAGGTTGGGACGCGTGTAACGAACGGAGATGAACTTGGCGATTTCCTTGGCTTGATCTTTCGTACAGTGATCAAGATCATGCGTTGCAAAATGACCGGAGATGCCAATCGCCGTGAGGGCTGCCCTATTGGGACAATGTTCGATCCTTTCTGCAATTTGCTCGACAGACCGAACGACGGGCGCCTGCCAAAACGGGTTTCGCAGATCCACACGGACATCGAAATTCGGGACCGCAACACCAGCGGCATTCATCCCCGCAGCATGGAAATCGATATGCCGTCCGTAGAGTTCTCTATGCATGCCACGCTTGAATTCTTCCGGGTGCGTACCGAGGAGCACATTACGCATTTCCGCATCTTGCTGAAAAATCCCGCGATCCGTGTCGCGCTCAGCCGATTGCATGCGGCCTTCTTTGTCGATGCGTGCTGGAGAATCGCCACCGAAGAGTCTCATGAACCAACTGCGCCGGTGCGGGATCAAATGGCCCCGCAGAAATTGCAGCGTGGCATCCTGGTGCTCGAGCGTCGACCGTGGATCCAGCCGGTACTGGCGGACATCAGGACCCAATGGCGACGAAGACGCAGGAGCCGGTGGAGGGTTCGCGTCGACCCTGCCGCACTCACGCTGCTCCCGAAATGGCGAGCCAAAAGCGGGACGGGAAAGCCGGGAAAATGTGTGTACGTGTGTGTTCATGTAATCTTGGTATTATAGCACAAAAAACGCTGCCTGATGAGGGTATGGGACTGCATTTACTGATAAAAGCAACTATTGATTTTACTCTACAGGTAGAGCAAATACTGAATTTCACCTTGCAGATCCTGGAGGAAATTTGCCGCCTCCCTACGCCGCGTGCTTTTCATCTTTTTTCACCTCCTTTTTATCACCGGCATGATCGTCGTGCTTGGCTTCCGCGTGATCGTCCTTCGGCTTCGATCCACCGCCAAAGTAGCTCAGAATTGCACCAGGATTACCGTAGCCGGCGTTGGCCATTGCGTTCCATTCCAGATCAACCACCGGTTCGTGCAGCAGGACGTGCGGGGCGGCTTTGTGGGCTCCGTGACCGCCGTCATCCTCGTGACCTTTTTTGCCATGCCCGTTCTCCTCATGACCTTTTTTAGCATGATCTTTCTCTTCGTGACCCTTTTCACCATGACCGCTCTCCTTTCCTTTTTCGCTTTCTTTCGCATGCGCTGCTTCACGCGCACGAGCACTCTCTTCTTTGTCTGCGGCAGCGCGTTCTTTCAGGAGGCTCACCAATTCCGACAAACCCTCTACCTTGATCGGCTGGGGCGGCTGGGGCTGAGGCTCATCCTTCTTTGCAGGAGCAGTCACCGCGATGATCTGTATGGTACGGGCAAGCTGATGGCAGCCACTCTCCGTAGAGAGATCTGCTCGTTTCACTTCATCCGACACTCTTCGTAAATCTTCCGCCCGATCACCGGCAAGGGCGATCTTCTGAATCGCGGCAAGGATCGCGTCTACCCAATCGGTATCCAATCCCTGGTCAGCTGTGGCCTTTCGCAATCGCCTGGCCACTTCTTTTTTCTCTGGGTCTGTCGCTCGCTGATCAGGAACGCAGAACAGGAGAATGTATTGCTGAAAGCCTCCTCGCATCGTACTGGCGTACTCCGGGGGGAGGTCGGGGTTTTGCTCCGGGTCTTTCTTCTTGGATTTCGACTTTTCCTTGTCGTCCGCATCTTCGTCTTTTTTGCTGTCTCGGCTTTTCCGGAGAGCCTTCTTCGCCTTCCGATGGGCTTTGGATGCCAGATCGTAGAGGAAGAGATCATTTGAACCTCCTGTTCCCACCTCTCTCTCGTGCCCAGACCTGTCGATTCCTTCGCCTCTATCTGCATTATGATCTCCATTTCTCTTCATCATTTCTTTCAATATCGCAAAAACCGCATTGCCGGCAATGCGATCAACGCGGATTTGCGCAAAATAATGAACGAAATCAGTTATCTGATTTGGAGCAAACGTGACACTGGGAAAATGCTTGGCCAAGATAGGAGTAACAGATGCGTCGGTAATCTCACCGGCGGGTAATTCGGAGTACATCGCTTCGAGTTTTTCCCATCCTGGAGCGATCTTCAATGGCAACAGATCGGTCGCAAGCATATAGCCAAGATCGTGCAGTTTTCGCCGCTCGAGGAAAAATTCCTGCACTTTGGGCATGTTCCTGACAGAGAAAAAGTCCGGGCCGAAATTCTGCAGGATCGCTGCATCAATATCGGTAATCAGGTTTTTCGAGTTCTTCGCGAATTCATCGGCTAATCGCTCCAACCTGTTCCACGCCGTGTTTGGCGTCCAACGAGTTTCGGGCTGCGACTCTTGCTTCCCTTGTCCCAGATCGACAGGAGGCCGGGATTGATCGGATGTCGGATGGGAGACCAGCTCCGTTTGGATGCCGCTCTTCGACTGAACATTTCCCTGTTGCTCATCCAAGACGTCAAAAATCTTCACGTGAATATCCAGAACGTTTTTTGCAATATCCTGCAGGACAGGCATTTTGATGATATTAGAGATTCCTTCAAGTATGCCGCAGTTCTCCAGAAAACGACGTCGGGCGTCGCTTGGATATCCCTCCATAACCTCCTTGCAGGTTCTTTTTGCTTCACGAACAATCTGGAGAACATCCCATCCCTTCTCTTTGCCTTCGGTCGCGGCAAGCTGTCCGAACTGGACGGCCAAATTGATGAGTTGCTGTTCCTGCGGATTCTTGAGCTTGAGCTTGGGAGAGTCCATGCAGGGAAGGGAAGGATTGCGATCGTCTACTTTCCTCCGCTCGGGAGGCGCTCAAGAGCCGCAAGGATCTCCTTTGCTGCGTTAATTTCGCTATTCAGCTCACGCATGGCTGTAAACACATGTTCGAGCATGTCTTTGCGTTCTGCATCCGTCAGCGTTCCATTTTCAAACTTCACGGCAAGTGCCTCTTTCTGCTCGGGAGAAAGAGTTGTAAGCCAGGGGAGAATTTTGCGGATATTCATACGAAGTGGGGAACAGAAAGGGGAACTATTGGTGTTCGATTATGGTTTCTTCAAAATGGGGGAATTGTCTGTGAAATCACGATGAAGGTACTTCATCGGCGTTGCAGAGATGGCGGCTTTGGCAGCAGCGTGCTGTGTGGAATTTGGCTTCGTACCACCAATAGATTCGATAGTGTATTCGAAGCCGTATCCGGGCTCTCCACGGATGATGATTTCTTGGCCCGCTTTCCCGAAACCCGGAAGATCTGCAACGAGCTTTGTTGTCATCGTCTCCTGCTTACTCATCTGCGCAATCGATCTCTTCATGTCTTCATCGGAAAGGGTATCCACGTCCACCACGATCGACATTGTTTTGGGATCTTTGGATTTGCACGGATTACGAATCTCATCGGGAATCTCTTTCTCTTCTCCTTTTTGCATGTAAAAGACACTCACTGTGCCATTGAGCAACCTCACTTTGACGCTGGAAGGCTTTTCTAGGGTGGTGAGCTTCGTATAGTCTGCCGCGATGGCGCTGATCACTGTTTCATCCGGGGCGTTCTTCATGATGGCACCAAGAATTTGCTCATGCATTTCGATATCGGCATGTGCGTATTGGGTGACAATGCCAACAGCGCCAATCGCAACTGCCTTACAGAGGATACCGGCTTTCAACGGAAGCAGCATTTTGTCCTTCACCGTGATTGTGGTGTCAGCGACAATTTTTGCCGCGAGGGTATCCCTCGTCGTTTTTAAAGCTGCTTTAATAGTGTCTGGATCTCCACTTGCGACTGCCGTAAACAATGTCGTTCGGATATTGGAGTCAATATGGTCACGGACTTTTTGCCCGTCAGCACTTCCAAATTCCTTAATTGCAAGCTGGAGCATTTTCTCTGAAATTCTCATCCCGTAGTCAGCCTCAAATGATGCATTCGCTGCATTTGTTTGTTCTGCATCAAGAAGCGTCTTCCCGCCATTTTTCTTCGCTTTCACGTCTACGGTCAGATGTTTCACAGCACGAGTCAGTCTAAATACATTGCTGACATATTCTGCGTCCACTACGTGACCCTGCTGTAAAATCATGTTAATTTTTCCGGTGTTTGCCCCCTGGGAAACAGCAAAATCAACAAGATCGTTCACTCCTTCTTCCTTGATTCTCAAGTACTCGGTGATGATTCTTTTCTTTTCGGAGACTGTGTCTTTTACACTCAATAAACTGTGCATCAGTGCATTAAAATCATCCGCTTGAGTACTGACCTGAACCAGCCTTTGTTTCACCGCATCATTAAGATCAAGCGCCTTCGCGAGTGAATTGATGGCATCAATGTGCATTGGCATAGGACGAGAGGGTTAAAATACAATAACTATTGTACACTTTTTTATTATAAAAGTCAATTTTGAGGATCCTGGTTTTCTGAGTCTTTAGCCCATTGCACTGTGAATTCTGCCTGTAAAAAATTCAGTGGTTGTGTGTTCAGTTCGCTTTCGAGCTCATGCGGGGAGGGAATGTTTTCGCCTTCAATATCGATTACTTCGAATTCATTTTTTATCGTGCTGCGAAGTCTGATTGTCTTTCCGGCAAGAACATGCGGCGGAGCGATTTTTGCTTCCACGACGTCGCGAGGATGCAAAGCGCTTCGTAAATCGAACAGATCCTGATCCGTAATGTATTCGACACGGACAACATTCGTCGGAGTGATTCCGGTGCATCGTTGCCGTATGTCCGGGTCGATTTCTGCTTCACGCTCTTCCTCTGTGCCAGCTCCAAAATAAAAGCTTTTTTTTGTGTGGCCCACCCACGCCATAATCCTCGAATGCTGAGGAAGCTTTCGGAGATTGCGATAATCCACGAAGATTGCTTCCATATCCTCCGCTGACGGTACTGTACGGAGAAGCGCGGCGAGCATTGTCGGAGTGAACGTGACGACTTTTCGGAGAGAATAATCGCGAAGCACGATAAGCTTGCACATCCGCGAAACTTCGGCCTTGATCTCCGGGCGCTTCTTCGGATCGCGGATTTCCTTGCGAACACGATTGGGTCCACCTCGCGTGCGGCGGGCTCTCACTGACCTGAATGCCCGGTTGATGAAATCTCTGAGAAACGGGCGAAGGTTATCCTCCGTCAACGGAGACCAGTCTTTCTTCACGCGTTCATAGTGCTTCTCGATCATTGCATACACGGCGGATCCCCGGTCATCACAACTGCTTTCCATGAGAACATCGGCGGCATCGTCTGCCGCTGTCTGAATTCGGAGTGCGTCCCCTCTAGCCACTCCCCCCTCCTTTCGCGCTCTAATTCTGTCGGCAATTCGTCGAAGTTTTTCAATAGGGCTGACGTACCCACGCAATTCATCGCTTGTGTCACTGGTAATGGCACCCATCACGGCATCGAGATCTTTCGCGGAAGCTTTGTTCTGCCTAGCAAATGCCGCCAAATCCGTGAGCATATGATCTCCTTCCTCTACAATGACACGAACTTCCTCCAAAAAAACATCGAGCTGGTCGCCGAGTTGAAGGAGGTGCTCAATTTCTTTTCCAACATCTCCACTTTTGTCACTTAAAATTCTTGCCAGCACGCGCTTGCTTTTTACCGACAGCCGAAGACCTTCTGCCCACTCCGGGAGTTCAGGCGCGCCTTTGGGTTTTGATGGAACCATCGTGGGAGGGAAAATTGGCGATCAGTATAAGGATTCTTGCTTTGCGTTCAACAAACTTCAATTTTTCGTAAACTCCGGGAATCCGTCATTTGCCGCCGGTTTCTTCGGCGTCGCATTGAGGGTCTGATACAGGCGTGCCATCGCTTCGTTATCCGTCGTGGAACGCGCGCCCTGCTCCACGCGCCGGTCCACTCTCCTCCCGACGTCGTTCATCTCGTGCGTGAACCGCGAAAGAACTTCCTGCTGCTGCGCGCGCGCATCATCCTCGAATGCGACCTGCCGCGGGTCGGTCTCGTCGTCGGCAATGTGCTCGAGACGGCCGACTTCATTTGCAAGATCGTGCAGGACGATATTTTGGCCACGCAGTTGCGCCTGCAGCGCCGCAACTCCGCCTTCTTGTGCAACACGTCTGCGGAATGCTTTGATGATGTCCTTGCGGAAGTCATCACTGATGATGCCTTTGTCGCGACTGATGCGCTCCAGAATGCGGCCGCGCTCGGGTGCATCGAGCCACTGCGTGGCATCGATGATACGGTGGACCAATCCCGGTGATGGAGTGTTTGCCTTTATCATAATATATTCATGGAATCAGATGGAAGTTGGCATCACGGAGCGTGAAGATTTCGGGTTTGGTTTTCCCCATGCACATGATCGACGGCCCCTGTTCCCCCATCGCCATCACGACGCGTTCCATCACCTTGGGATTGCTTCTGCTTGGCGTCTCGCCGACCAGTGCGCTCTTATCATCCGCGTGCTTTCCAGTGATTCGGACACGGAATTCGGGGCGGCTCGGCAGATTGAAGGCCAGTGAGCGGCCGTGGTAATCGCCCTTGATGAGCGCTTCCAGGCGCGGCGCCGGTTGCATGGCGTTCACGTCGGGACGCGCGAGCTTGAACGCGCTGTAGCCTTTGGCGTACTGGAGTTGTTCGGCCATGGCGCGTGCGGCTTTTTGTGCGCCGGGCATGTCGACGCCATCGTCGTCGAGAAATTTCCGTTTATCAATTTCGTGGATCAGGTCCTTGTAGCCCTCTTCGTTGCGCTTGATGTACCAGTCGAGTCTGTCTTCGGGAACGATTTTGAAGTACGCGAGAGTTTCCTTGAGGCGCGGCTCAGTTTGCAGAGCGGATTCAAAATGCTGCGGCGTCGGCTCCACGTGGGAGGCGACCTTCTCCTGCAGTTCGCCGCGCACCGAGAGCAGCGCCGTTTTCAATTCTTGGGTATCGCTTGATTCCAGGGGAATGGGCGCGGTCCCGTTCTCCAGTTCGTTCGCAACGTTATCCATGGTAATCAGGCCTTCGATTTCCCTATGTCGATTGCTGATGCGCTCCAGCGCTCCTTCGCACTTCTTGAGCGCCACCTGGTGCTGCAGTGTGAGAAACCGTGCACGCTTGGTCCACTGGAACAATCCGCGGATCATTCCGACCGCCGCCGTGGTCTTCTGCTGGATTTCCGTCTGCGCTTCGTCGAGGAACGTCTGGAGCAGTGTATCGTGGCGGTATTTTTCCTTGGAGAGACGGAAGTGATTGATCGCGCCAATCCACGTGACCTTCGCTTTCTCACGGAGCGTATGCACCAGACGGTCGGTGTCGTTGCGCATGGAACTCGGTTTCTTCTTCGTTTTGGGATCAGCCGTCTCGTAGAGCTGCTCCATGTCGGGGCGCCCCAGCAATGCAATCTGGCGCTCCTGCGAGCTCCAAACTCTCCGAAATTGTGTGTGATTTTTGTGCATGAATATTTCCCTCTATTGTAGCACATTTTTTGCTGCCGGAGAAGCGGCAGAAGGCCTGCCATGAACCCGAACGAAGTGAGTGGTTCATGGCTAGCTGTAGGCATCTTTTCGGTTTTTGACGGAGAGCACCTGGAGAACCTGAACATGACCATGAATCACATCGCAGATAACGCGGTAATCACCAATGCGAAAACGCCATGACCCTGAATACATTCCGCTCATTCTTTTTGCAAAAAGCAGAGGATTTTCCTGGAGAGAAAACCACTCCATCTTCGTCACTATTCGATTTCTGACATCGCGTGAAAATCGATTTACCTCCGCTTCCGCTTTTGGCGTCCAATATAGGGTGAAGAGGGAAGGCCCAGATGTTGGCGGACTTCTTCTGTCGTATACAACTCTCCCCTCGCTGCCTGCGCGCGTGCCACCTGAATATCTCGGAATAGCTCCTCGTCCAGCTCCTTGCGAGTCTTCTTTTTGAGCTTCGTTGGAATGAGCTCCGCCATCGGTTCCGAATGATTCATGACGATAAAATGAATCTTCTTGTACTTCGTCGCCTTGAGGTAGAGGGAAGTGTTCTGACGGAACTCCCGAACAGAAATTATCTGCGTTTTGTTCATGCAGAGAGGAGGGAAATGTAGTGCTAATAGTGTACATAATTGTGTACGCAAATGCAAGAAGAATTCCAGGCGTCAATCAAGCCGAAAGCCAATACGACGCTAATTACGCTGTACAGGGGAATGCATAAGCGCACGAATTGCCTCGAAAACCTGCGTAATCTTTTCGTCATGATCGGCGAACTTTGCTTCCAGTTCTTCAAGTTTCCGAGCGAGTTCTTTGTGTGTCGCAAGTATTTCTCTGATGCGAACGAATGCCCGCATGATCGCGATATTGACCGCAATGGCTTTTCTGCTGCTGAGGACGCTCGATAGCATCGCCACTCCCTGTTCGGTAAACGCGTAGGGCCGGTAGCGTCTCCCTCCCCAGAATCTTGAGGTGCCAAATTGGCACCTCAAGTTTTCAAATTCCTTCCGTGTCAGCTGGAACATGAAATCTTTGGGAAACCGGTGGATATTGCGTTGCACAGAGCGCACAAGCACTTTCGTCTCGACGCCGTACAATGTAGCGAGATCATGATCAAGCATCACCTTCTGTCCGCGGATGAACAGTATTGCGTGCGTGACACGCTCGGAGGGAATAAGAGTTGAATGATTCATGAAACGAAACGGAAAATAGCGGCGCTTTATTTCCATCTTCTGGCCAGCAGCCACCCAATTATTCCGCTCAGCGAAGCCGTTCCTGAGACTGCAATGCCGAGGGAGAAAAACGGCAACATCCCGGAGTCCACTGACACATTTCCCCGTTCTTCTATCTCATGAACTTCAGACGCAGCGGATGATGGCTCTTCGATCAACTCCCGCAGCGCGAGCAGATCGGCGGTGAGCGATCCCTGATGATCATCGCTGCGCGGAAAGAGCGGACTCATGTTCGCGTCATCCGGCGCGGTGACTGCCGAAGACGCCGATGACGATTTTTTGACGGTTGCAATACGCGCCGGAGGTTTCTTGACCGCGACTGTGCGCTTGCGGGACGCATTCGAGGATTTCTTTTTTGACGATGATGATTTGCTTCTGGACGAAGCCTGCTCGAGATGAAAAACCTCGGCAGTTCGTGAGCTTGCAGACGATTCCTTGGCATCAACAACAGCTGCCAGTGTCGAGCTCTGGTCATTTTTCACTTTTAACTTTTCATTTTTCACTTCTACCAGTCGACCAATAACTGGCACCTGTCCCCCACTTTCCATCACCCCCCACATCCCACTATTCCCCTCCTGCGCCTCCCGCTGGTACCCGATGAACTCCGCTTCTTTGGCAAAGGCATACCGTAAATAGACTGCCGCCAATCCTTCACGGAGAATCATTTCCTGGACGGAATCTCCGTCCTGCGTCTCTGCATACGCGAGCAGGCGGCCATAGCCATCGCGTGCCTCAACTCCTGGTGTGAGTGTAATGACGTTCCCTTCGAGCATCTGCCGGAGGAACTCCGCCGCGCGTTTGGCGAGCATCCGCTGCCGCTCGTCGCTTGCATGCATTTCGGGCGCGTCGATGCCGATCAGTCGCACGCGTTCGGTACGGCCGAAACCGGAGAGGACGGATGTGAGCAGTTCCACATCGAGCGTGTCGCCATCAACCACGTGCATCACGCGCACGGGGATCTCCCCGGAAAATGTCTGAGCAGGCCGGATGATCACGCCATCCCGCGCATCCTTCCACACCAATGTGGAGACGGACTTGCCGGACGGATCAATCAGCGAGAGTTCTCCTTCTACATTCGGCAGCATCATCGCGAGTTCGTCCCCCAAAAACCGTTTGCTCTCGCGCTGGCCGAACCCGACCGTGCCAAACACGTACTTGCCTTTTTTGGCATGGGGAAGCCGAAGTGCCCATCCTTCCAGACTGACCGGAAACAAAGAAACATTCGTGATTTCGACCCATTCCTTGCCATCATCCTTCCCCTGCGGGTTCGGAAGAACGGCAGTGATCAGGAACCCGGCTCCATTCAGGACCGGCAGTCCAGCGAGACCTTCCCCTCCCGGTGGTTGCTGCCTGCCCTGAACGGAGTCGAATGAGTCAGTGGTAACAGATGCGGTAGATGAATGAGACGATGTCGCGGCCGCCACGTTCACTGAGAGTGGAGCGACCTCAACGACGCCGCATGCATTCTTCACATCAGCAGAGATGCTGTAGCTTCCGGGTTCGTCGAACGTATGTGACGGCGGATTGCAGCTCGCCGACAACGTCCCATCATCAAAGTCGACCGCACACGAGGCACTGTTGAGGGAGCCCGCCCGCGTGCCGATCTGGATATTGATCGTCACCTTATCGGTGCCCGACGTGTTGCCGGATTGAATGATAAAATACGGATCAATTGATGCACAGGATGATGCACTCGACGCCAGTGATGCCTGAGATAACGATGAGATTGATGATGAAGATCCCAGCGCAGGCATCCCCGCCTGCGATGATGAAGAGACTGATGAATTGACGCTGCTTGAAGATGAACTAGCCGCAGCTGTATGCGGAAAACCCGGCGTCCCCCTCATCACGGTGACGCCATCTTTCCATCCAATGATCTCCGTCGCCGTGACCCAATTGGATGCGTCTGTGCCGGACTTCATGAGGTCAATCCTTTCCATGCTGGACTTGCGAAGAGGGCTGCTGAGATTCTCCCCCGCCATCGGCTCCCCCACTCCATCGTCAATCTGATCGATGACGTTTCCACGATCGTCCCGCAGCCGCAGGAGGAGTTTGGAATTGGGGAGACTGATGGATGATGCGACGAACGCGGGTTCATTCAGGAGGCGGGACTGTGCCGCACCGTAATGACTGATGATCAGGTATTGATTGACAGTGATCTGTGCGTTCACAGGAAATTTGAAAATTGTTCCTTCCACTCCACTGGAATTCACCGACGTCAGCGTCCATCCCGACATCGTGGTGACTGAACTACCGCCTGAGTCGCTGATTTCCAACCATTCGTCACTTGTACTGAGATCCGACCCCGCCCAGTGGACTTCACTGATGACGGGGGCGGCGAGCGCAACATCGCTTATGATGAGTGTCACCGCGATCGCGGCGCAGAGGATCAGCGTGAGAATCACGACCGGCAGCGGTTCTAGGGGGAGCGCCGGGCGTGGGTGACGGGAGGGAACCCGGGAGTAGGGAAAGTGGAGAGGACACATAGTGCAGCAGCATCTGCCAGCCCTTTTGAGACGTGGAGAGGGGTCCGGACAAATCACTTTTCATGAATATTGATTTTTCTCTTCTGGAAGCCAATCTTGGATGTTCCACGGGGTCGTGGAACATCTGCTTGCGATGAGCCTTCTGAGGCGTACACTTCGCCCGTACATCCTCCCATGTCTCCCATCCGACTCCACCATTCAGACCCCAGCGCAGACATTCTGCCTGTGATAGCCGCAGCGCCGCAGATCGACGATCTGCGTCTATTAAGCCGGTAACGTCTCGGACAACATGGGCGGGAATGCCTTCCCCCCTCGCATATGCTCAACCCTCTCATTATGCTCGCCATGGTTGGCGGGCTCATCGCGGGCCTCACCGCCGGCTGGTTCCTCTTTTCCAAGGGCAAGAAAATCTCGATGGCGCTGCAGTCGCAGATCAATGAACAGGAGCGTCAATTAAGCAAGCTCGAAGGCAAAATCAACGATGCCAAAAACCAGATCAAAACCGCCGAAACCGAAGCAAAGGCGGCGGCGCGGGAAATTTTGAGCGAAGCGAAGCTGCATGCGACCGAGTTGGAATCAAAACTCGAGAAAGATCAGGGACGGCTGGAGGAGAAAGAGCGCGCATTGGACGTCAAAGTGAAGGAAGTTGAACGCCAGCGCGGCAGTCTTGAACAAACGCAGAAAGATCTCGAAACGGAAAAACAGGAAGTCTCGGTCGCCGCGGCCAAGCACCGCGAGGCACTGGAGAAAGTCGCCAAACTCAGCCAGGACGAGGCGAAAAAGCAGCTCTGGTCTGAACTGGAAAAAGAATTCTCCGAGCACTTCGCCGCGCAGATCCGCCTGAAGAAAGAGGAGATGGAGGGCGCCGCCGAGGAGAAAGCGCGCAATTTGATGGCCGAGGCAATGCAGCGGTATGCGTCGGAAGTTTCCAGTGAATCGACCGCGACAGTCGTGCAGCTCCCAAGTGAAGACATGAAAGGCAAGATCATCGGCAAGGAAGGCCGCAACATCATCGCATTTGAACAGGCCACGGGCGTCGATGTGATCATCGATGACACCCCGGGCGCAATTATCCTCTCGGGCTTCGATCTCGCGCGCCGCTATGTCGCCAAGCTTTCGATGGAGAAACTGCTTCAGGATGGTCGCATTCAACCGGCCCGTATTGAGGAAATCGTCGGCAAAATGAAGGAGCAGGTGGGCAAGATGATGCTCGAGTTCGGCAAGCGCGCGACCGAAGAGCTCGGCATCCAGGGCTACCCGCAGGATTTATTGAAGATCATCGGACGCCTCCGTTTCCGCACCAGCTACGGGCAAAACGTGCTCAAGCACTCCGTGGAAATGGCGCACCTCGGCAAAATGCTCGCCGAGGAAATGGGATGCAATGTTTCAGTGGTAACCGAAGGCTGCCTGCTCCACGACATCGGCAAGGCACTCGATCACGAAGTCACCGGCACGCACGTCGAGATCGGCGTCGAGATCTGCAAACGGTTCAAGATCCGTCCCGAAGTGATCCACACCGTCGCCGCCCATCACGAAGACATCCCGATGGCCACGCCCGAAGCGTTCGTCGTCGCAGCAGTCGACGCGATCTCGGGAGCACGACCGGGAGCGCGCCGCGAATCGATCGAGGAGTACTTCAAACGTCTGCGCAATCTCGAAGACGTCGCCAAAGGATTTGAAGGCGTCTCCAAGGCTTTCGCCATCTCCGCCGGACGCGAGGTTCGCGTGTTCGTCGATACCAAAATGATCGATGATCTGACGCAGGAAAAATTGGCCAAGGACATCGCGAAAAAGATTGAAGCTGAGCTGACGTACCCCGGCGTGATTAAAGTGAATGTGATTCGCGAACGGAGAATCGAGGAACTGGCGAAGTAATTTGTTGATGTATAGGGCGTTGCAAACAACGCCCTTTTGATGTAAAATATACATAACATCACATCCACATCCCACACCCCTATGAAACTCTCTCGAACTGTTCTCGCGCCCGCCGGCGTCGGTCTTTTCCTCACTTCCGTTCTGGTGACACTCGCAACATCGGGCGTCCCGTTCACCGGACAGACAATGAACGACGGACCTGCCGCGGGATACGAAGATGAAGTCCGCGTGAACGATCAGCAAAGCACTTCCTCCTCCCGCACACCTCCATCCCATAATTGGTTCAACGACATCGATACGGAGAGTGACTTTGGCTGGGCGGCGAGCACACTCGCCGACAAGGGAATCATCGGCGGATATCCCGACGGATCGTTCCGTTCCTGGCAGCCGGTCAATCGTGCCGAGGCGGCAAAGTTTTTGCTGCGCGCACGCTATGGAGATATCCTGGAGATTGGTAATGATCACAAGTTCTGGGATGTTCGCGACGGCGAATGGTACGTGCGGTACGTGGTGACTGCAGCACAACGCGGAATCATCGGCGGATATCCCGACGGGTCGTTTGGACCTGCAAAGACAGTGAAGACGGGCGAGTTCCTCAAAATGCTGACGCTGACATTCGCTCTGGAGCAGAACCTCCCGTATCAGTTCCCGGACGTTGCGGGAGATGCGTGGTTCGCCCCATACGCGGGCGTGGCGGAGCACTACAAGCTGTTCTCAGATCGCGGCGGATATCTGGACCCCGGGCGTGAGCTGACACGCGGTGAAGTCGCTTTTGCGATCGCGCGGATTCTCGAAGAAAAAGGATCGCAGAACCATTCTGTAGCCAAAAGCGCATCCAGCTATTCTGTCTACGTTGATGACGAATGCAGCTTGCGCCCAGACCACTGCCGGCCGAGCAGCTCGTCGCGATCGACCAGCAGCCAACCGGCTGTTCATTCGGCTCCCGGTGACGATGAGTCTCTGGGCGACGACTTGCCCATCTGCGAAGATCCCTGGACGGAGCTCTTCACGTCAGCAAATCGCGGAAACAGTCTAGTAAAGGACAACGCTTCGACCATCTTCAACGGCAAAATTTGGAATTTCTCAGAGGGCACTGTCTATTCTTCCGATGACGGGAGGTCATGGGACAAGATTGGAGAAGTCCCGCGAAAGACCAGCGGGCGATCTGCTTTCTCATTCAATGGAAAACTCTGGTTCATTCCCGGAGCCGGCTATGGTGAGGGAAAAGCGAAAGTTTTCTCTTCCACCAACGGGCACTCCTGGGAACTGATGAGTACCTTGCCACTGACAGGGGCGCAGGCGGTTCCATTTCGCAGTGGCATCCTCCTTGTCGCTGAAGGGGAGGCCAAGCAGGTAAAAGGTGGTTGGACCAGCATTCCATCAAGCAAGATCTACTTTTCTGAGGATGGAAGAACATGGAACGTCATTGGAGAGCTCCCCGCGCTTCGTGAAGACTTCGCCATACTCTCCTACAAGAACAGAGTATGGATCTTTGGCGGAGGTCCGAAACAGCCAAACAGCTCGATAGCACCTACTGCAACGGTATTTTCGTCGGAAGACGGTATAGCCTGGCATCAGGAGAACGACATGCCAGTACCAATGATGAACGGAGCGGCGATCGTGTACCACGGAAAATTCGTCGTCTTCGGCAACAAGCATGTGTACTCCGCAGAACCGCAGACCGGACATCTTTCTTGGAACGAAATCCAAGGTGCAAGGTTGCCCTATGAGAAATCCAATGCATGGAAGAGTGTAAACGTCATAAAGACTCCGAATGATATCATTCTAAGTACTCCCCCCTTGCAGTACGGTCGCAAAGTTTTTGCATACAATTGCAATGGAAAGCCGGAGTACGACCCGGCCAATCACGAGGATTCGCAGATTACAATTACGCAGCAGGATATCGGGGAGACTGCCGAAGCAAACCCCGGAGATACCGTGACGTTGATGCGCTTTGAGATCCGCGGAGACGATCATCATGATGTCACCGTCAGCGACATCTCTTTCAACGGCGAGGATTCCATCCGTGCCGGAAACTACGAACGGAGCCGGTCAATTCGCAATGTTGCGGATTGGACACTCTGGATCGACACCGATGGCAATGGAGATGTTGACACCGTCGATCGTGACCGCTTTGACGAATACGTGGAATACCTCAGATTCGGCTCCAATGGGATACTCATTCCAAAGGGGGAAACATTTGCATTTGAAGTCCGTGGAAAAATTGCGGAGTGGGACGCGCACTACCGCGCAGTGTTCGGCAACACGGTGCAGATCGGTTTCGATTCGACCGAGCTGTACGGACCATATATTTCGGCAATGGATAAATCGTATGGCGATGAGCTCACTGGTATTAGTACGAACGGCAACTGCCCTCAGGACTCTTGCGCGATTTTCGTCGAGACGCGTCCATCGATCGAGTACACGATCAATGACCGGTCTGATCAGGAGTAAACGCGCGTCCTGATTTCCAATATCTCCTATGAATCACACCCGCACCATTCTCTCGCTCCTGGTCTTCGTCATTGGTGTCGCATCGCTCGCGACCGCGCTGCATGAACGCGCATTGACGGCACAGTTGCCGAGCGCTGCAGATCTTTCGATAACACTGACGGCAGATGCTGTGACATTGTCTCAATCGATCAAATTCACCATGACAGCGAAGAATGCCGGTCCAAATGGGATTCAGAAAGCAACCGCATATGTCCTGCTGATAAAAGGCCTTGAGTTCGACCCATCGGGCTCCGATCCTCGTTGCCGAAAAGAGAATGAAGGCCCGGATCAGCCACTCATCTGGTGCGAAGGCTTCGCTCTCGAAAGCAATCAGAACACGACGTTCAATGTGAGAGCAAAGATAATAAAAGACCTCGATTGCGACACGAAATTGAAAAATCAGGCTTTCATCTACGGATCGACTGATCCGAATACCAAAAATAATTCATCAGAAATTGTGACAACGACCATCTACTGTGGTGGAGGTGGAGGAGGAACCGGAGGTGGAGGAGTTCCCCCCACCCCGCCCAAACCATTCTGCGGCAATACGGTAATCGATGCTAAGGAAGAATGTGATGATGGAAATCACAAGCCGGGAGACGGCTGCGGACGTTTCTGTAAAAAGGAATACTGTGGCGACAAAGTCGTTTCAACCGGAGAGGAATGTGATGACGGCAACAAACGGAGCAATGACGGCTGTTCAACGGAATGCATCTTCGAATACTGCGGCGACGGTGTGCTCCAGACCAATTGGGAAAAATGTGATGACGGGAACGTCGAGAGTGACGACGGCTGCAATTGGCAGTGCAGAGTGGATACGGTGAAGGCGAAGGATACGGGAGGAGACGGATCGGGGGGGAGCAAATGCTTAACGTTAGAAGAGCCTGTTGAAATGAAAGAGAAAGTGGAAGGTGCCACGCCTAATGATGACGGAACATGGACCATTTTCAAAAATTTGTCAGTCAGTTGCGATAATCCGAAGTGCGCATTCGGACCCTGCTCTTGGAAAGGGAATACCAAGAATATCGATTGTCTGTTCCAGGGTTGGGGGCCATTGAAAGCTGTCGATTGCAAAGAGAAAGATTGCAGTATGGGACCGTGTAATGGTCCAGTGCACGTAGAAGGAACTTCATCAACATTGCAGAAGGATGGCAGTGTAAAAGCCTGCATTATTTACACGGACAAGACACAAGACTGTCGTAACTTTGCGAAATAAAAATCACTCCATACCCACACCCCTCTATGTTCCCCTCCTCCCACAAACATATCGCCATCGTGAGCGTCGCAATCGCTGTCTTTACCGTCGCCATCGCCGGAGCATCTGGTTCGGATGGGCTTGCGCAGACAACGACGTTCGACTGGGCAAATAACATGCTGTGCCAATGGACACTGTGCCCAGACACCACAGTGAAGGCGGATACCGGTGACCGCCCGATCACGCAGCCCGAACCGCCGCGGCCCGAACCGACACAGGCTAATCCGGGATGTTCCAACGGCGTCACCTTCAATTGCATGGCACCAAAGAAGCCCCGAACAATCAGTCCCGGCGGCATTATCGAGACTTGCACGGTCGGCGGCGTCCAGGGAATCCTCTATTGGTGCGGCGAGGTGAATCCAATCGACGGTGTTTGATCACCCCAGAACGTACTTCCCTCTCCTCACCCCAATCATGGTCTCTTGGACCAATCGGGTGAGGATTTTTTTGAGCCACTCTTGATGCTCCTGCGGATCCCAATCGAGTGCGACCTGCACGCCGATGTCGTGGAGGGTGAGACCGCGTGGGGCATCGCGGAGAGCTTCGATGACACGACCTCTGAAGATTCTGTTGGGGATGAATGTTGAGCCGACATGACGTCCGGGTTCTTGCTTGCCAGAGATGGTTGGATGGCTGGATGGCTTGATAGTGGGAAAGTTACGAGGAGTGGTCTTCATGATTTTTGAACGCGTCAGGACGCAAACATCCCATTTGGGATTTTTTTTCGTCTGCACAAGCGAACCGTAATCCATCAATGCCGCATGCCAATCCGCCGGCCGTCCTGCAATCTGTAAGACCTCATCAGCGATCTTGAGAAGAAACTTATCATCGTTCTCCCATGATCCGTCGGGATGCTCAGGACCAACGAACGTCCGGTGCAGAATTCGCCTGATGTTCGTATCGATGCATGGTGTTGGGATGTTGAATGCGAAGTTTCGAATCGCTGCTGCTGTGTAGTGCCCGATGCCCGGCAGCGCCGTCAGGTCTTCCATTGACGTGGGAAATCTGTGGTCATTTTTCACTTTTAATCCTGAGCCTGACGAAGGATCACTTTTCACTATCTCCCTCGCGACGTCCCTCAGCCGCAAAGCACGACTGTTATATCCCATCCCCCTCCACGCAATAATCACATCCTTATTCGAGGCCCTCGCGAGATCGTCAATCGTCGGGAAGCGCTCAAGGAATTCTTTGAATTTGATGATCACACGCGGCACCTGCGTCTGCTGCAGCATGATTTCGGAGACGAGGATTTTGTATGCGCGCGCAGCCGGATCGGTATCGGGGAGATCCCGCCAGGGGAGGGTTCGCTTGTGAGTGGCGTACCACTGCCAGATGGTCTTCACGAACTTTTGAATACGTTCTTTTCGTTGCATGCAGCGATTCTAGGGAACCGAAGCAACCGACGGAACCGAAGAAACCGGGGATCCTCGGTTTCTTCGGACTCTTCGGCCCCCTCGGTTACCTCTTCCGGATGAGGAATACCTCTCATCCGCTATTGACTCCTCTTACCCCAATTCCCTAGACTGCCGCGGCACAAAAAGGCTACTCTGGCTTTAGAAGAAGCCTTTTCTCACTTTTTCCTCCCCCCGTTATGGCAGATCAGAAGAAATTTGACCGCTCAAAGCCGCACGTCAACGTCGGTACCATCGGTCACGTCGACCACGGAAAGACGACCCTTACGGCCGCTCTCTCCATGAACTTCTCGCCCGAAGGGGAGAAGAAAGGCTACGCCGACATCGATAATGCCCCCGAGGAGCGCGAGCGCGGTATTACGATCAACACCGCACACGTTGAGTACGAGTCCACCAAGCGCCACTACGCGCACGTCGACTGCCCGGGCCACGCCGACTACGTCAAGAACATGATCACGGGCGCCGCCCAGATGGATGGAGCTATTCTTGTCGTATCCGCAGCCGACGGTCCCATGCCGCAGACCCGCGAGCACATCCTGCTCGCTCGCCAGGTGAACGTGCCGTACATCGTGGTCTTCCTCAACAAGATCGACATGGTCAAGGATCCCGAGCTCATCGACCTGGTCGAGACCGAGATCCGCGAACTGCTCACCAAGTACAACTACCCCGGCGACAAGACCCCGATCGTCCGCGGTTCTGCTCTCAAGGCCGTCGAAGGCGACAAGGATCAGATCGCCAAGCTCGGCGAACTCCTCACCGCTCTCGATACCTACATCCCCGAGCCCAAGCGTGAACTCGACAAGCCGTTCCTGATGTCGGTCGAAGACGTCTTCTCCATCAAGGGACGAGGCACGGTCGCCACCGGCCGCATTGAGACGGGCGTCGTGAAGGTCAACGAAGAAATCGAAATCGTCGGTCTGCGCGAGACCAAGAAGACCGTCTGCACCGGCGTCGAAATGTTCCACAAGCTTCTCGACCAGGGTCAGGCCGGCGACAACGTCGGTGTTCTGCTCCGCGGCATTGAGCGCGACGACATCGAACGCGGTCAGGTGCTCGCAAAGCCCGGTTCCATCAAGCCCCACACCGAATTCGAGGCCGAGGTGTACATCCTCACCAAAGAGGAAGGTGGCCGCCACACGCCGTTCTTCAAGGGCTACAAGCCCCAGTTCTACATGCGCACGACCGACGTCACGGGATCCGTTGAGCTCCCCGCGAACGTCGAAATGGTCATGCCGGGTGACAACCTCAAGTTCGTCGTCACGCTTGGCCAGACGGTTGCCTTGGACGTCGGCTCCCGTTTCGCCATCCGCGAAGGCGGCCGCACGGTCGGCGCCGGCGTGGTCACGAAGATCATCAAGTAAGCATTTTCCGCCCTGTAGAGGCGCAAAATTTTGCGCCTCTACGCCACGGGCCACATCACCTCTGCTCTTTCCCTCCCGGATTCCATGATCCCCGCAGCCAAGAAGCCATCGGTCAAAAAGGCGCCCGCCAAGAAAGCGCCAGTCACGAAAGCTGCTCCCAAGAAGAAGGAGGTAATCAAAAAACCCGCTGTAGGGGCGAAGCATGCTTCGCCCTCGACCCCGGAGACAAAACCAGCATCCACCAAGAAAGAACTCACCCAGCCGCGCATCCGCATCCGTTTGACGGCCTTTGACCATACGGTGCTCGACGAAGCCGCGCTCAAGATCATCGAGACCGCCGAACGCAGCGGCGCGGTGGTTCACGGCCCGATCCCCCTCCCCACGCACATCCGCAAGTTCACGGTGAACCGCTCCACGTTCGTCAAAAAAGACGCGCGGGACCAGTTCGAAATGCGCATTCACCGCCGCCTGATCGACCTGACGGAGACGACGTTCAAAACAGTGGAGAGTCTCCAGTCATTGAGTTTGCCCTCAGGAGTAGATATTGAGATTAAGATGGGATGACCGGCGATCTGAATCCACTCGGCTCTGACGAAATCATTATTGTTCCCTATTCCAATAACTGGCCCATCCTTTTTGAAATGGAGAAAAAACGGCTTCTGGATGCAGAAAAAAATGCATTCATTTCGATCGAACATTTCGGTAGCACCGCAGTTCCGGGCATGGCCGCCAAACCAGTAATCGATATTGCAGGAGGAATGCACTCAATGAAGGACGCCGACTCTATCATCCCCAAATTGCAGGAACTAGGTTATCTCTTCCCCGCAGAATTCAATGCAACCTTAATAAACAAACGCTGGCTGATGCGCTTGGATGAAGACAAAAAACATCGGACTCATCACTTACATTTGATGATTCATAACGGTGACGATTGGAAGAATCGACTTGCATTTCGGGATACACTTCGCGCGAGTCCGGAAACAGCAAAAGAATATGAGAATCTCAAGCGCGACTTAGCAAACCGCTTCCGCAATGATCGCGAGGGATATTCGAATGCTAAAAAGGAATTTATTGCACGATTAGGGTGACCGCGCGCACCAGGGGGGTGAGGGGGAAGGCCCTGCCCCGCACCGGAGCGAAGCGACTGGTGCGGGGTCCGCCGACGAGACCCGCACCTGGCATGGTATTGGTGCGGGGCGAGGAGGCACAGGGCCGGGCGGAGGGGCAATGCGCGTGAGCGCACGAGCAAAGAAAATGGCCTGCGCCGCAGCGCATATGCCCGCGCTGGTTGCCGCACTACTTCCAGCCCTTCACCTTCAGCGCTGCTTTTGCTGCCGCCTGCTCAGCCCGTTGCTTTGAGTTGCCCTTGCCTTCAGCAACCTTCTCCTCACCGATGTAGACCGCAGTCGTGAACTGCTTGTCGTGATCGGGACCTTCTTCTTCGGTCACTTCATAATGCGGGGTGACGCCGCTCTTTTCCTGGACGATCTCCTGGAAGACGCTCTTCTCGTCGCGGTGCTTGCCGGCGGCCAGGAGCCGGTCAAGATCCCGGAGAATGAAATCTTCGCAGAACTTCTTGCTGACGTCGTACCCTTTATCCAGATAGATCGCGCCGATGACGGCCTCGAGTGCATTGGCGAGCGTACTGACCTTTGTGCGCCCCCCGCTCGCCTCTTCTCCCCGGCTCATGGAGAGATACTGGCCGAGTTCCAAGTCCTTCGCGACCTCCGCAAGATGCTCCCCCTGCACGAGCGCCGACCGCCAGTTGGTAAGCTCACCTTCGGCTTTGTCGCTCAGGGCGAAGAGATACTCGGTGGTCGCGAGCTCGAGGACGGCGTCGCCGAGGAACTCCAAACGCTCGTTATTCCCGTATGCCTTGCTCTCGCGCACGGCTGACCGGTGGATGAGCGCCTGGCGCAGGTAATCGGTCTTGCGAAAGTGAATACCAATGGCGCGTTCGAGGTCGGTTAAGGGTGATGGATTGACCATGCAGATGTAGTGTAGCAGAGGGTAGCTTGTTAGCTTCTTAGCTTTTTAGCTGGTTAGCTTTCTCAACGAAAAGAGATCCTAAAAACGGGAAGCTAAAAAGCTAACAAGCTAAACAGCTGCAAAGCTATTTTGCGTGTGCAATCGCGTTGAGAACACCGTTAACGAATTTGCCCCCCTCTTCGGTTCCATACTCCTTCGCAATATCGATCGCCTCGTTCATCACGACCGCCGGTGGGGCGTCTTTGTTGAAGAGCAGCTCGTAGGCACCCACGAGGAGGATGCAGCGGGAAATCGGATCCATCCGCTCCAGTGGCCACTGCGGGGCATGGAGCTGTACGGCGTCTTTGACCGCCTGCTCTTTCTCGAGCACTCCAAGGAGAAGCATCGTCGCAAAATCACTGTCGTACTCCCCCAGCTCACCGGCATTCTGTTCCAACGCCTTTTCGGGCGGCAACATTCCCGGATGCTTCTCGCGCTCGAAGAGCACCTGCATCACAGCGATCCGCGAAAGATGACGTTTCCTTGCCATGCGGAAAGAATACTAGAGTATTAGAATATTAGGAACCACAGACGAATGTTTATAAAATTATTCGCTCACTCGAAAGTGCCTAGTATTCTACTACTCTAGTAGTCTGCTGTGATGCTCATTGAACCCCCACTACGCCTTTACTCGTGTGATTTTATTCAGCGCCTTCTTCGCCCTATCCCTGGGCGGCACTGGTCCGCCGTACGGCGAGTTCTGTAGGTTGCGCAGACGGCGCACTTCCTTGACGAGGAAGATGCTGTGCTGGGTCCGCCCGTGGGACTTTGCCTTTCGCTTTTTAGGGGTAGGTCTCTTGCCCATAGCCGGGAAAGGTTAATAGGAACGCGGGTGGATGTAAAGGGCTTCGGGAAGGGAAGAATACTGGATTACTAGAATAATAGATTACTAGGAACTGCTGTCAGTCATATATGTCGTATAAGCTTCACGAACAGTACCTAGTATTCTAATACTCTAGTATTCTTGTCCTTCGCTCGTTCTACCAACTCCGTCTCCTATTCCCCGAAATCGCAATCATGAACCTGAGCACGTAGAGGAACAGGTTGAAGAGATCCAAATAGAGACTGAGCGCGAGTAGGAACGGATTTGCACCGGCTTTCGCCATCGTTTGCACACGCTGGATGTCGTACGCGGTGAAGAGCGCGAAGATGACGATACCGGCGCCCGAGAGCAGAAGCTCGAACTGGCCTGTTCGGAAGGATGGAATGAAGATTTGCAGCACCGCCATGGCGATCAGACCGAGCAAAGCAAAGAAGAGTCCGCGTCCCATCACACCCAGATTCCACTGCGTCGTGCGTGCGAAGACCGCGGCGGCGAGACCCATGCAGACCGTCGCGCCAAACGCGTTGATGAGGATTGCCGGACCGTTTGCGTAGTTCATCAGAACCGAGAGAATGTAGGGCGTAATCGTGATTCCGGAGAGCAACGGGAAGAGGGCGAAGAGGAGGATATTGAGCGGCGACTTCTCCATCCACCATCGCGAGGTGAAGATGATGCCGAGTTCCACGAAAACGAGGAGCAGCGCCAAGCCGCTCGTCAGGAGCTGGACATAGAACTGGATGCCGATGTAGACCCCCGCGAGCGTGAGGGCCATCGCGAGCGCGAAGAGACCGTAGACGGTCGACTCGGTGGACGCGGAGAGGACGAGTGGGCGGGATGTGGAAGATGAGTATTGCATGACGTGATTGTACTCTGATTTTTTGCTCAAATCACCCGTTCCAGAACCATCATTTTTCTGCTATAATTAGAGGATTTCTTGAACCTCATTTTGGCCCTTCTGCTCTCGCTCACCGGCCTGATTCTCTCGCTCCTCCCCCTGAGCGCCCACGCCTACTCTATCGACGGCGGATCCGTGAGCGTGCTCTGCAACTTTCTCCCCTGCAATGGCGGCGGCGGAGGCGCCGTGGGACTCAGCATGTACGTGTTTGAAAAAATCGTCGCTGCACTGGAAGTCGGCATCATCGCCGTGGCGATCATCAGCCTCTTTGTCGCTGCCATCCAGATGGTGGCGCTGAGCAGTGAAGAATCGACGGTCAAAGACGCACGTACCTCGTACATCTACATCATCGCTGGGCTCGCGATCGTCGGCTTGGCGCACTGGTTCGTGATGGCGTTCTCACCGACGGAAACCGGCTTCAAACTGGTAAATGCCGGCATGGTTGAATCGGGCGTCAGCAACGTGGTGACGTACTTCAAGATGATCATCGCGATCACGCTAATGGTGAACATCGTGATCCAGGCGTTCCGTCTCATCAGCTCCCACGGCGAAGATGAACAGGTCAATAAAGCCAAGACGCGCTTTATCGCCGGATTCATCGGCGCGGGAATCATCATGCTCGCAAACGTTATCGCCGTCTCGGTGCTTCCGGGTGCAGGCGGCTCGACCGTGCTCGCGGGCGAAATCGCGGGCATCGCCAATTACCTGCTGATGATTCTCGGCTTCCTGGCGGTGCTCACGATCGTTGTTGCGGGAGTGATGTTGATTATCTCCATCGACGAAACCATGAAGGATAAAGCGAAGAATATGGTCAAAACCGCCATCATGGCGCTTATCGTGGTCCTCGTCTCCTACGCGCTCGTGACCGCATTTATCGCTCTGTAATGACTCTATGAAATTCCTCCGTTTCCTTCTCCCGGCAATCGCCCTGCTCGTGCCCTCGCTGGCGCTCGCGCAGAACCTCGTGAGCGATACCGTGGCGTCCGTGGGCGGCGGCCTGCCGTTCATGTTCGATAGTGGCGTCTGTTCGGGCAATAACGCATGTGGGTTCGTGCAGCTCGCCGAAATCATCGTGGACCGCTTCCGGCCGATTCTCACAGTCGTCGCCGTGCTTGTGATCGTCATCTTCGGTTATCGCATGATCATCGGTCAGGAAGACGATGTGATCACCAAATCCCGTGCGGTGATGACCGGCACGATTGCGGGGCTCATCATGGCCTATCTGATCGATCCGTTCATCCACGCATTCTACGGAATGGGAGGCGAAGTGCCGACGGTATCGATCGAACAGGGAGTCGCCGTGATGAGCGTGGAAGTCACCGGCCTCATCAATTGGGTGCTTGTGATCGTCGCCACGCTCGCTGTGCTCATGATCATTCTCTCCGCACTCAAAGGCATCGGAAAATCGACGGGAGAGGAAGGTATCGCCAATATGCGAAAAACGCTCTTCGGTGTGCTCTTCGGTGTTGTTCTGCTCGTCTTCCGCTACATTCTCAGCGATGGTTTTGTGGCAAGCACGCAGAATCCCGTTCCCGTTCTTGCCGCCGCGATGCAGCTTGTGAGCTTCGTCATGGGATTCCTCGCTCTCACAGCAACGATCGTCGTGATCTACGCCGGATTCCAGTGCGTGCTCAACATGGGCAACGAAGAGAACTTCACGAAGGCAAAGAGTCTCCTGATCCGCGCCGCGATCGGAATGATTTTGATTATGATGAGTTTGGCCATCGTCAACTTTGTCATTCTCCCCGGAGTTCAATAGCGCGGGTCTTCGACCCGCGTACGCACGCCGAAGGCGTGCGCTATGATTGGCGATTGGCCATGAGAGAACATGTGATATCACATCCCCTTTTCACCTCTCTCACATCATGCGTCCTAATATACCCCGCCCCATTCATCACCGCGATCGCTGAAGCCGCGATCGTGCCAGGCAGACGATCAGACGCGGGCCGTTTTTCCGGTCCCGCAAGGAACGATTTTCGCGATGGGCTGAGGAAAATCGGGAATCCGAGTGACGTGAATTCTTGCAATTTACGGATGATCTCGAAGGAATAGTTCGGATCAGTGGAGACGAAATAGCCGAGTCCTGGATCAATGATGATGTTTTCCTGCGCGACACCGGCCTTGATTGCGGTATCTGTGCGCTCGGAGAGGAAGTTTTTGATGTGACTGACCACATCATCGTAGTCCCGGTCACCAATGATCGTCGGCGGAATATCTTTGCTGTACATAAGAACGAGTCTCGCTCCCCCACTGCCAACAACAGACAAGAGTTTTGGATCCCGGCGCCCTGCCGATACGTCATTGATCATTGCCGCCCCCTCCTTGATGGCTGCTTCGGCGACAGCGGCCCTCATGGTGTCGACGCTGAATATTTGCTTTGGGAAGCGTTTGATCAGAGACGTGAGGACCGGAATCACGCGCTGCAATTCTTCCTCCGCCGAAATCTCCGGAGCATTGAGGCTGGACTGCCCCCCGATCTCAACGATATCCGCGCCGTCCTTGATCATCTGCGCTCCGCGTTCAACGGCCGCATGGGCATCGAGATACTTCCCTCCGTCATAGAAAGAATCCGGGGTGACGTTAAGAGCGCCAACGATCTTCACGGAATTCATGCAATGAGTATAGGCCATGATGACACTCAAAGATGAACCTGCCGCTGCCGGTTATTTGTCATCTGCCTCGTCCTCCATCAGGTCGGGATTCTCCTCGCACGTACATCCGTCCTCGAGGCGGTCCGGGCAATCCTCAACGCACAGAAGCCCCCCACAGGTATCACAGACACGAATTTCTCTCTTACAATTCCCACATGTACCCATATGATTGAGGAAGAAAATAGAATGTCACCCTGCCTGCCTGCCGTAGCCTTGGCGAAGGCGGGAGCGGGACGAAGGGTTAGCCGTGCAGGACGACTGTTCCCGGATCCGCTACCTGGACAACTTTGATGCCGACGACTTTCCCTTTTCCGGCTTTTTCTACGGGCAGGTGATTGATCTGCATCGAACTGACCGGCTGAATGAATTCGCGTTTACCACGACGGAAGATGAGGATATCACCCACCATGACCGGTCCCGTGAGCTCCAGAATCGCGACGCCGATCCGGTCGTAGTAATGCACCACTTTGCCAACGGTCCCTGCCATTGCGGGCTTCTTTTTCGCAGCCACCTTCATCACCAGTCTCTTTGTGACTTTCTTTGCGATCTTCTTCACCAGCTTCTTCTTCCCCATGACCTTTCTGACCGCACGCTTCATCGGGGATTTCTTTTTTGCGGTCGTCTTCTTCTTTTTGCTACGCGCAAGGGCCTTGGCCATAGGAATGTGGGGGGATTTCTTCGGATGCTACCCTGCACTGTTGCTTCTGACAACATTTCCGCCATAGTAGTGAATTTTGCTTTCCGGCTGCAGAAAAACGATCCATCTGATAGTCTGCTCCCGATGATTGATCCGCATATCTTTCGGGCCTACGACATCCGCGGGAAGGCGCACACGCAGCTCTCCGCGGAAGCCTGCAAGTTGATCGGACGCGGGTTCGGCACAGTGTTGCGCTGTCTCTACAAGAAAGACCATCCCACGGTTGTCGTGGGACGCGATGCGCGCACGCATGGGCCCGAGCTGGAGGCGGCGGTGATCGAAGGACTCATGAATGCAGGATGTCTGGTCCTGACGATTGGTCCAACACCGAGCCCGCTCAATTACTTCACGATATGTGAGAGGAAACTCGATGGCGGCGTACACGTGACCGCCAGCCACAACCCGAAGGAGGACAACGGGCTCAAGCTCCAGATCCGCGACGCCGAAGCATACAGCGGTGAGAGTCTGCAGGAGTTGCGCTCTCTAATCGAAGCGGGTGACTTCCTTCCGGGGAAAGGCACGCGCGAAGAGTTCGATGCCGCCGCGTCGTACAGGGAAGTTCTTGCAAACAAATTCAAAAACGCCGGCAAAAGCCTCACGATCGTGGTCGACGCCGGCAACGGCATCGCCGGACCGGTAAACTGCGACGTGCTCAGGAGTGTCGGAGCGGAGGTGATCGAGCTCTATACCGAGCCGGACGGGGAGTTCCCCAATCACGCAGCGGATCCGAGCAAACACGAGACGCTCAGAGACTTGCAGGCAAAAGTGAAAGAGGTCAGTGCGGACGTGGGACTGGCATTCGATGGTGACGGTGACCGGCTGGGTTTGGTCGATGAACGGAGCACGATCTGGCCATCCGACCATCTTCTCCTTCTCCTCGCGCAGGATCATCTTGGGCGTCATGGCGGCAAACCCGTGATCTTTACCGTCAGCAATTCAGGGATTCTCCAGACGGAAATTGAACGATGGGGCGGCAAGCCCATCATGTGCAAGGTCGGACACTCCTACGTGGAGCATACAATGCGCGAGCACGGGGCGCTGCTCGGCGGCGAACAATCGGGACACTTCTTCTGCGCCGAGGATTACTACGGCTTTGATGATGCACTCGTGGCGGCTCTGAGGATCATCACGATCCTTTCGCAGGAGAAACAACCCGTCTCGACACTCATGAATGCGTTCCCGAAGGTCTACCAGTCTCCGGAACTGCGTCCCTATTGTCCGGACGACGCAAAGGGCAAGATCATCGCCAAAGTCACCGAACACTTCTCAAAGAAGTATCCGGTCATCACTCTCGATGGTGTCCGCATTGATTTCGGAGACGGCGCCTGGGCGGGAATCAGACAGAGCAATACGAGCCCCTGTATCAGCATCTGCATCGAAGCGAGGAGTCCGGAGAAATTGAAGGAAATTCAGAAGATCGTGATGGATCATGTGAAGACGTACCCGGAAATCAAACTCTAAATTCAGCGGGAACCCCCTCTCCCTGAGGCTCATCCGTGCTATACTTCCATGCCATGTGGCCATTCACTCGCCGCCGGGAACGAAAGAAGAAACTCGTCGAGAAAATCGTCGTCGGTTTGATCATCGGCGGCGCGATCGGGTCGATTATCGGCAAGACAATGATGGAGAAGCACGAGGAGGATAAGGGTAAAAAAGGGCTAAGAAGGTAAAAAGGGTAAAGAGGACTAAGAAGGTAAAAAGGGTAAAGAGGAAGGTCGAATAGAGGAGCGGAATTTCATCAACAAATACCCCACTCGCTGAATACGGTCATTCGCTGTATCGAAAGTTTTTTGATCGATGTAGTGCAATCGAAAACAGAGATGATATTGATAGTGCAATTCATCCAAAGAAGAGGCTGCAATCGTCAAAAATTTTCTTCGGTCCTTCACGGTTGTCCGGGAATTCCCTTCGACAATATTCGTTGGAACACTGCTCGATGATGTTCTCATTTGAGCTACCAAGCCGAATTGTTCGGAGGCGGGCAAGAGCTTGGTTACTTCATAGGTATATACGCACAAGTCGTCCGCCTCTTTCCAGACCACCAATTTTTGATACGAGCGTTGCATGGTTACAGAGTCGCAAGAGGGAAATCACATGAACAGTCCTCTCTCAACATTTCACTTTTTATGATACCTGATTTTGCTCTTCCATTAGCCATTTTTAGATGTTCCATGCCACTACGGAACATCCTCTCCACCCTCCCGCCCTTCCTCTTTACCCTCTTTACCCTCTCCCGCCCTTCCTCTTTACCTTCTTTACCCTCTCCCGCCCTTCCTCTTTACCTTCTTTACCCTCTCCGCCCTTCCTCTTTACCTTCTTTACCCTCTCCCGCCCTCTTTACCCTCCTAACTACTCATCCAACTCCCCCACCAAACTCCTCTCCATCAACTCGCGAAGCCTCAAAGGAGTTTTTGCTTGCGTGAGAGCCCACATGAGTTTGACCGTTGCGCACTCGAGCCCCATGTTCTTGCCCGAGATAATGCCGAGACCTTCCATCGTCAATTGCTTCCGATACCGGTGAAGATCGACGGCACCGCGCAGCGTCTGGGAGATCATGACGATCGGCACGCCTTCACTTTTGAGTTCCCGCAGCCATGGGAAGAGATTTTCGCTGACCATGCCCGGACCGTAGGCACGCAGCAGCAATCCGTGCGGCTTGCTCTTGTAAATATTCTCCAGGTACCCCTGCGGCATGCCCGGGGTGAGGGTCGCGACGATCACGTTGGAATCGAACGTGGGACGACTGAGAAGCGTGCGCTTGCGGCGAACCATGCGCCACGGGTGGAGGTGCACGTCGGTGCTGAAGTCGGCGAGCGCGGGGAAGCGCGGACTGTCGAACGTTTGCAGCAGTGATTCGTCGACCTTCTTTGCGCGGGTTCCGCGGATCACTTTGGGACCCAAACACACGCAGACTTCGGCAACATCGAGCTGTGCTGCACGGATCGCGAAGATCAAGTTCATCCGTCCGTCGCCGGCCATGTCGTTGATCGGGAGGAGCGCCCCCGTCAGCACCACAGGCTTGCGGAGATTCTGCAGTGCGAAGCTCAAAGCACAGGCTGTGTAGCTCATGGTGTTC
>JAHFJP010000007.1 GCA_023245765.1 Candidatus Peribacteria bacterium | reverse complement strand
CCCGATTGCGTTTGTGCAGCCGTACCGGCACGGGGCACCACCCCCATTTTGCACTGCATCGAAGCGAATCTGCTCTGAATCATTTCGAGCACCTGCTTCCTCGTCCCTTCGCGCTGCCGCGCATCATCGATGTCATCCACCGGCTTTCGCACCCGCGGGCTGAGGTCAGACCACCGGTCATCGAGAAAATGATACGAAATGCCCTGAACCGCATGCCGGAACGCCGCGGCATACAGCCTTGCTGCCGCGAGCTCGTCGACCGCTCCGCGGAAAAACACGACGATTTCGTCCCCATCCACACGGGAACTCAGAACGTCGCATACCGTTCTCCTGCCAAAGGCCGATGGCGAGAACGCGTTGGCAATCGCAAATAGCAGTGTCTTATCCACGAATGCCATTCCGTACGTATCGTTCACGCTCTTAAAATCGCTCACATCTCCGAAGACAAAGAGTCCGGAATTGTTGAGAGGGTCGGTATCGAGCGCATCCTGTAATGCGCTGTTCGTGAGCAACGCGGGAAATTTGCGATCATGCGTTAATTGACGATGCTGCTCCGCAATCTCCCTGTCTTTTGCTTCGAGTAATTGCTTCATTTGTTTACGCGCGTGAACCATTCGCCGTATCAGGCCTGCCATCTTCGGACGTGTCTCAGCAAGTGAAAGCAGTTCCAGGACGGTATCGTCATCGATATCTCCGCGAAACTCTGTTCGCTCAGGATGGAGTTCCAGACTGTGAAAAATTTTCTCAGCCAAGCTGGGCTGCCCGGTTCCTTCATTTTTCTCGTCCAAATGCAGCATTTTTTCAAGTGCTGCAATCAGAACGGTATTCTTTCGATCGCCAAGGGCCTGCTCCAACGCGATGGCGGCATCAATGACTCCCGGTTCATCACTGTCCCGGGGAAGAGGCTGAGGTTCTTCGTTACGAAAGAGGGCATCGCGCACGCGACTGCGCAGGAGGATGGCTTTTTCCTGCAGCAAGTGTGCTGCGAGTGAGCCTTCCATCGAACCGGTCAGCGTGAGACCGGTCACTGTTTCGCCGGCAGCTGCTCCCACCTGCCCCCCGGTGACGATCGTCTTTTGAGACATAGCAGATATTTATACACTTTTTCCTGCATTCGGCAATGTTCAGGGCCGATCTTCAATGGTGATACCCGCTTCCCTTTTTGATTTCGACTGCCCGGTACAGCTGCTCCAGAAGGAACAGCCTCGCCATCTCATGGGTCAGCGTCATATCGCTGAGCTGGATGCTTCCACGCGCGACACTCTTCACCTGCTCACTGACGCCATACGCGCCACCGAGGATGAACGTGAGGGGAATACCCATATCTTCAGCTTTGCTGAGGAACACGCTGAACTGTTTGGACGTCATGTGCCCGCCGTTCTCATCCAGCAGAAAAATATCCCCGCGTTCCTTCTCCAATGCATGGAGAATCTGTTCACTCTCTTCTTGCCGCTGCTTCTCAGGATCTTTTTGGCGGCTGGGAGGGATTTCGGTGATGGTCAGTTTGACGGCCGGACGGAGACGTTCGGTGAATTCAGAACATCCGTTCGCGATCCACGAAGACTTGATGCGGCCGACGGTCAGGAGAGTGATCTTTTGCACGGAAGAATCCTAGCGGAAGGAAACCGACGTAACCGAAGAAACCGAAGCAACCGAGGATTGGTTTTTGGAAAAGTAAAGAATCCTCGGTTCCCTCGGTTCCGTCGGATTCTTCGGTTACTTTTTCTGTAACAACGCCACCGTCTCAATATGTGCTGTATGCGGGAACAGATCGACGGGCTGGATTGTCCTGAGGTCATACCCTCCCTTTAAGAACTCCCCGAGATCGCGTGCGAACGTCGCGGTGTTGCACGAGACGTAGACGATCTTCTCCGGTTGATGCGCGAGAACCGCATCGCGGGCTTTGGGATGGAGCCCCGCGCGGGGGGGATCGAGCACGACGACATCGAATTTGTATTTGCCCCCGGGTTTGAGCTGATCGAGGAGCACCTGCTCGGCTCGTCCTTTATAGAAACTGATGTTGCCGATGCGATTGCGGCCCGCGCTCTTGAGCGCATCATCAACCGCGGAAGGATGGCTCTCGACGCCGACGACTCTCTGACAAAACCGCGCCAGATATTGCCCGATCGTGCCCATGCCGCAGTAGGCATCGAGCACGGTATCGCGGCTTGTCAGTGCTGCAGCCTGCGCGATCGCGGTGTAGAGTTTTTCGGCTGCGAGCGTGTTGGTCTGAAAGAACGAAAACGGCGAGATTTCGAAGCTGAGATCAAAGAGCCGCTCGGTGATGGTGGGCTTGCCGATGAGCGTGTGGACTTTGGGGAACTCCGGCTTCTCGTGGAGGCCCATATGTTCGACGATGAGGAGCGACGCGAGGTGCGGGCGCCCGCCGAACGCACGGAGGAACTGTTGGAAGAGCGGCTCGAGTTCTTTTTTCCGCGCGTGGAGCAAAAAGCAGATCATCTGCTCGCCGGTGTGGACGCCGCGGCGCAGGAGGAGATTGCGAAGCATTCCTTTGTTTGTTTTGGGATTGAACACCGGGAGCCGCGTCTGCTCCATGAAGCGTTTGACGTCGGCGAGGAGCACCCCCACCTGCTCGTCGTAGAGGTGACACTCGGTGATCGGCAGAATCGTGGACCATTGACCCGGCTGATGGAACCCGATGCTCGGTCCTTCGTCGAAGTAGAGACGCCGGCCGGCTTTTTCCTCGGTGCGCATCGACTGGTATCCAAAGCTGAACTCGAGTTTGTTGCGATAGTGGTAGATCTGCGGACTCGGAACGATGTTGATCACGCGGCCGGCGAGTTGTTTGCGTTGCTCTTCGTCCACCGGTGTAAGGTGCGTGAGTGTCTCGCGGACGATGTCCTCCTTATAACTGATCTGCTTGTCGTACGGGAGATTCTGCCAGATGCATCCGCCGCAGTCGTGAAAGTGCGTGCAGCGCGCGGGAATTTCGTCCTTGGCGCGGCGCAGAACCTTGACGACCTTCGCTTCCGCAAACGTGTCCTTCTTTTTGGTAATTTCGATCTCCACCTGCTGGCCCGGAATCGTGTCCGGGACGAACACGGTTAAACCATCGACATGGGTCAAACCTGCACCTCCGAAGGTGAGTTTCTCTATAGTGACGGGGATTGACATCTAAAGATAAATATGATATAAAGTACCACTTCGGGAAACACGTGCAGAAGAACGCTCTCCAACCATTGGCTTTGATCCTCTTCGTGACAATCTTCTCTGTTGCACTGTGTCTGCCTACCAGTGTAGCACAACTTCGTTCGGCTGCAAGCAACGGTACTGTAGGGGCAGAGCATGCTCTGCCCTTCCCACGGACAGATTTGGCCGCTCGTGTGATCTACGGCCCTCGTCGCCACCAGGTGCGCGTGCGGCCGGTCAAGGAGACGGTGATGGCGACACCTGTGAATGACGGCCTGTCTCGAGCCGTGCCGAGGGACGAACAACCCCTACTGATGGAAATTCCCGCGACGAAAACCCGTCTGCAGACGATCCTCGATCAGTCCGGCATTCACGAGGCACAGCGCCCGCTCGCCGAGGCAGTCTTGAGTCTGCTCGATCCGGCATGCCTGGAAAAACTTCAGACATTCAGCGTTCTCTACGATAACCCCAAGCACCGCGGCCTCGCCGGCCGTGGTGTTATCCTCGTCTCGGGAACAGTGCCGGATCAGGAATTCATCGGCCTCCTGATGCACGAAGGTCTCGGCCACTTCCGGGATATCACGTGCCTCACAGGTGATGAAAAGAGCGGAGCAAGCGCCTTCCGCGACGGAGAGGATGTGATCTACAACGACGATCCGAGCGTGGAGTTCTACAAAATTTCGTGGGAGAACGACAAGACGCGAAAATCCACCGCTGTCCGCCGCCAGTTTGTCACGGGCTACGCCTACCAGGCCGATAACTTCGAAGACCTCGCCGAGAGCGTCACCTACTACATGACCCAGGAGCACGCGTTCCGCGTGCGAGCCGAGAAGAGCTCCATCCTCGCCAAGAAGCTCGCGTGGCTCGAGAAGTACATGCCGAAGAAAGACGCGGTCGCCGAGGGCACACCCTGGGATGGCAAGATCGCGTGGGATGCCACCAAGCTGGGATTCCAGTGGATAGCACAATGAGTTTGTTGAGATGATAAGAAAGAATACTAGAGTAATAGAATACTAGGACTACGATTTTGTGCAGCCTCCACCCGTTATTCCTAATATTCTAATATTCTAATACTCTAATCCCATGCGCCGCCCCCTCCTCCTCTTTCTCTGGCTCGCAACCGACTACCTCCTCTTTCTGGGCGTGTATGCATTTGCCTATTTCCAACGGGTCGGGTGGATCCTCAGCAGTGATCTCCCCTTCCGTAACTTCATGACCGCGGTGGCACTGAGCGGCGTTCCGTGGCTCGCGGGACTCGTGATCACACGAACGTTCAGCCTCACGCGACGGCAGAGAACACCGCGCAATGCGGCCTACATCGGATGTGCCGCAATCCTCGGTGTCGCGCTTGTGACGACCGTGTACTTCTTCCTCTTCCAGCGGGTCTTCAGTCGTGAACTTCTGCTCACGGCATTCGTGCTGAGCGCATTCGCGACGTGGGCCTGGCACATGGTCTTTGGACTGCTGATGCGCATGACGTTGCGAAGCGGGTTGCCGAGTTTTCCAACGCTGATCGTTGGGGTCACGCGCGAGTCACGGCACCTCATCGACCTCCTCCAGAAGCGCCAAAGCGTCCTCAAGCCCGTCGCGATCCTCGACGCGTCAGGGATCAAAGAGAGGGAGATCGCCGGTGTCCCGGTCAAAGGCAAGCTCGACAAGCTTGAGGAGATTCTCCGGGAATTCCGAATCACGCACATCATCCAGTGCAGCGACCTGGAACAATCGATCAATTTATTGAGTGCCTGCCGCGCGCGGGGCATCACGTACATGCTGCTGCCCTCGGTCATGGGGATCGTCGAGCGCGATGAGCGCGTAGAGAGTCTGGAGGGGAAGGCGGTGACGGTGGTGAGTCCGGAGAGCGGGTGGTGGAATTGGTTCTTCAGGTGAACGCAACCGACGCAACCGATGAATCCGAGGAAACCGAAGAGTATACTTTCAACGAGGCATCCTCGGTTTCGTCGGTTGCCTCGGTTTCCTCGGTTTCCTCATGCATGCTTTTATCCTCGCCGGCGGTTTCGCCACTCGTTTGTGGCCGTTGACGGAAAAGCGGGCCAAACCGCTGCTCCCCTTGGCCGGCAAACCCATCATCACGCATTTGATCGAGAAGATTCCGTCCGGCATGCCGATCACTGTGAGTACCAATGCCGCATTTGCGGATGGATTTAAACAGTGGCTCGACGGTCTGCAGCGTTCAGGAATGGAACTCGTGGTTGAAGGCACCAGTCGTGACGACCACAAACTCGGCGCGCTCGGCTCGATCGCCGAGTGGGTGAGGGCGGAGAGCATTGATGATGATCTGCTGATCCTGACGGGAGATAACTACCTGGGATTCTCGATGGAGACATTTCTGAAAGCCTTCAGCGGAAATCCCCTGCTGGCTGCCCATGACGTGGGAGATCTGGAGAGAGCGAAGGCATTTGGCGTCGTCATAAAAGGAGAAGGAACACGGGTCACGGGATTTGAAGAGAAACCCAAGTCTCCAAGCTCCACCTTGGTCAGCACCGGCTGCGTGATCATCCCCAAGTCCGCCCTCCCGGTCCTGATGGAATTCGCGAAAGTGAAGCCCGACAACCTCGGGGGAATTTTTGAGGAATTTTTGCACAGAAACATGACCGTCGACTGCTTCATCTTTTCGGAGCCATGGATGGACATCGGTTCATTCGGAAGTTACCTGCACGCGCACAGGGAATTGATTGGGGAACAGGCGCTGGTCGATCCGGACGCGACAATAAAGGAGACAACCGTACGCGGGAGTGTCACGGTCGGGCGCAATTGCATGATTGAGCGGAGCGAACTGACCGACTGCATGATCTTCGACAATGTGACGATCCGCGACTGCACGCTGCGCGACTGCGTGATCGACGATGGTTGCATACTTCAGGGAATTGATTTGCGGAAACAAATGCTCCGGACCGGGACGAAATTGATTGTCGACGGATGACAACAGGGGCATACTCGGCGGCAACGTATGAAGAAACTCCTCTCCGCCCTCGCCCTCACGCTCCTCCTCACCGCCTGCGGAGGGAAAACTGTTCGCTTTTCGCTGACATTCGATACGAAAGATGCTGAGCGGGTGACCAAGCTCACGGAAGCCGTTCAGCGCACCATCGAAGGGCGAGTGCTGGCAAAGGAGAAGAAGCTCATTGCCCAAAGCGTTCGCAAAGACGGCGATGCGACAATGTTGGACGTGACGGTCGGGGACGAGGAAATGGCAAAGCTTCTGCAGGACTCCCTCGCCGTCCCATTCACCATGGCGATCATGAAGCAGGTGGATTCCGGACAGGGCGATCTCATCAGCGAAAAGTATGGCGAATTCAAGGAGACGGGCATCGTCACGAAGCACGTCGACTGGATCACGGCCGGCATAACGAAGGTGACGGGTGCCGAGCAGGGCGCCGTCGTCATTCAGTTCACCAAGGAGGGTGAGGCGCTCCTCAAGGACATGTTCGCCAAAAACCGCGGCAGCGTGATCGGTATCTTCGTCCGGGGTCAGCTGATGAGTAAAAAAACGATTGATGCCACCGACAAGCAAACCTCGATTTCGATTGAAGGCATCCCGAATGGCGCCCTGGCCGCCGCGTTCGCGGATGACGTCAATGTGGGATTGCACGTGAAGTTCACGCCGGCACCCTAATGTGCGTCTTCGACGCGCGAGAGCGAAGATTGGCTCAAATCGACAGATAGTACATTTTTCCCTGTTCCTTTCAGTCTATGAATTGTGACTTCGTGTTGCTATCCTTCCCCGGATCTTGTGATCCCCTATGGCCCAAAAGCGTTCCCTCACCTGGCCCCTCGTCGTTGCCGCCGTCGGCGTGCTGGCGATGTTCATCGTCGCGCCGCAGCAGTGGAAATCCTGGGCGCCGGGATTCCTCCGCAGCCCCGCGCTCCACCTGGGACTGGACCTGGCCGGAGGAACGCAGCTCGATTTCCGTATTTCGGAGGAAGAAATCTATAAACAGCTCGACGATATCAACGCCGAAATCGCACGACTGGAAAAGAGCGGCGCGTCGGCGCAGGACGTGAACCTCGCGCGCGCGCAGAAGCAGAGCATCACCGAACAGCAGACCAATCTCGTCGAGGCCATCCGCACCGTTCTCGAACGCCGCATCAACTCGCTGGGCGTCAGTGAAGCGACGATCACGCCGTCATACGTCGGTAATGAGCGCCACCTGCTCGTGGAATGTCCCGGCGTCGTCGATGTGCAGGAGTGCATCAAAGTCGTCGGCAAAACCATCCAACTGGAATTCAAAGAGCCGTTCACCGAAGTCACCGCCGAGTACACCAAAGGAGTACGACTCAAGGCGCAGACGACGCTGCGGCGGATCACCGAGAGCGGTTCGACGCTGGTGAAGGAAGGCCAGGATATGGGCAGTGAGCTCGGCGTGGCGTTCCAGCCGAGCAAGACACTGTTCCGTGACCAGGTTCCCAAAGGTCTTGAGGACCTCTGGACCATGCAGCCGGGCAAAGTGGTGCTCCACGACGGCAGCATCGCGCAACCCAAACAGAACGCCGATGGCAGCATGACCGAGAAGCAGGTTCCGGGGATTTTTCTGGCTGAAGTTCTTCGCGGACCCACGGAGACCGGTCGTATCGTGAGCGAAGCGACCCGGGCATTCGCACTCCTCGCGAAGACGGAAGCAGCAACCACAACCGCCCATCACGAGAAGGCACAGATCGATGCCGGCGTCGACACGCGCGTTGCAGCGGTCCTCCGCAGCATTCAGCCGGGATCACTCAAGCAGGTCCAGACCGATGCTGTCTCGCGCATTGTTTTCTTGAATTCTTTCATACACGGTGGCGAGCAGCTTGCCGCAAGTCATATTCTGGTCAGTTACGCGGGGGCATCGGGTGCGGAGTCCTCCATCACCAGAACAAAGGAGCAGGCGTTGCAGAAGGCTACGAGCCTCAAGGCCGAACTCGACCATGGCGCAAATTTTGCGCAGCTCGCGCGCGCGCAGTCCGACGGTCCGTCGAAGAGTGACGGCGGCAGCCTGGGATCCTTCGGCCGCGGCGTGATGGCTCCCGCGTTTGAAGAAGCCGTCTTCGCTCTCAAAAAGCCCGGCGAGATCACCGGCATCGTCGAAACACAGTTCGGCTACCACATTATCCGTCTTGATAAAGCCGTGACCGTGACTCCCGACACCGCCACGTACGACGAGCTGATTATTTCCGGTGCAGACAGCGAAAAGCGCGCTACGGAGATCGCCGCACGCCTGCAAGGCGGACAGGTGACGACGAGTGAGCCCGCCGTGACACTGCGCCTGCTCTTCTTCTCTCTGGAGCCAACGGGCTGGAAGGATACCGCGCTCGATGGCAAGCACTTCCGCGCGGCGAACGTTACCGCGGATTCGGTCACGAATATCCCCGTGGTGCAGATCATCTTCGATGCCGAAGGCGGCAAGCTCTTCCAAGAGCTCACCAAGCGCAACATCGGCAAGCAGATTGCGATCTTCGTCGGCGGCGAGATGATCTCGGCCCCCCGCGTGCAGCAGGAGATCGCCGGAGGGATTGCGGTGATCACGGGGAGCGGCGACTTCGACGAAGCGCGCATGCTCGCCCAGGACCTCAATACCGGAGCCATCCCGGCGCCCATTTACCTGGTCGGTCAGTACACGGTGGAAGCGACGCTCGGCGCCGCAGCTCTCCATACCTCGCTCCTCGCCGCCCTCCTCGGAACGCTGATCCTCATGGTGTACATGATCGTCATGTACCGCATCCTGGGCGTGATGGCCGATCTCGCTCTTGGCTTCTACGCGGTCCTGCTCTTTGCGATTCTCAAGCTCCCGCTGCTCCTCGTCACCAGCAACTACATCGTTCTCACCCTCGCGGGCATGGCCGGCATCATACTGAGCATCGGTATGGCGGTGGACGCCAACGTGCTCGTATTCGAACGGATGAAGGAAGAGCTTCGCAAAGGCAAACTCGTGAAGACCGCAATCGAAACCAGCTTCAAGCATGCATGGCCGGCCATCCGGGACGGCAACATTGCGACACTCATCACCTGCACGATTCTCTTCATGGCAGGCTCCTCCATCGTCCGCGGCTTCGCGGTGACGCTCGGCATGGGTGTGCTGCTCTCGCTCTTCACGGCGGTGACGGTGACGCGGTGGCTGCTCAGGAGGCTGGCAGAGACTTCATTCGCGGAACGACCGGAACTCTTCGGAGTGAAACACATTCACAATTCTTAAATTATTCGAAATGAATGGACCCCTGTTTCATTCCCTCTCCTGCCGCAGCGGGAGAGGGTGCCCCGCACCCTTGCGCAACAAGGTGCGGGGCGGGTGAGGGCAGGAAAAAATGCATCAACTACAGTAAAATGTTAACATGAGCGACCTCCTCACCATCACCGACCTCGAACTCTGGACCCACATCGGCGTCCCGAAAGCAGAGCGTGACGCTGAGCAACGTTTACTCGTGACCGTGGAGATGACTCTCGATACCGTGGCCGCCGCGAAGAGTGATGATGTAAAGAAGTCGATCAACTACGTCGATGTGACGGAGGATTTGAAGGCACTCGCGCAGACCGAACGAAAGACCATTGAACGATTTGCGGAGGATGCCGCAAGGCTGATTCTCCGCAAATACAAGCCTTGCTCAGCGACCGTGACCGTGCGAAAATTCCCCCTTTTGCCCGCATCCGGCGTCTCCCTCACCATCACGCGATACCGTGACACCTCTGGAACCAAACAACGACGCTGAATTCCTGGAACTCGCTCCGCAACTGGCGGTCGCGGGCGCCGGAACGCGACTGTTCGATGAGGCTCGCGAGCACATCAAAGCAATGGATCCATTGGAACAGGTCCCTGCATTGCCCCACCTGGTCATGGAACAGATAGCGGTGCAAGACCCGAATGGAGTACAGACGCTCACCTGGATCGATCGACTCATGAAAGAACATGGGTTTCTCAAGAAAGTGTATGGCCTGGACGTACAGCGCGTACGAGAAGGGTCATACGAAAACCTCGCCATAGGCCAGGCAACGCTCCTCGCAGTAAGCGCTGAGGACAAGCTGGAAGATTTCCTGTCCGGTTTGTTCGTGCAGGCGGCGACCGGCATCCCCATTATGCAGAGTGCGGAAAAATTTTCGGACATACTGATTACACTGAAGAAGGCCATGTTGATGACACTTGCGGTCACAAAAGCCACCACCTGGAGGGTAATGGAAAGCCACCGACAGCGCCCTGATCAGGAGCTGCTGCGCAAAAATTTGGAAGAAGTGCAAAATGCATTGCACTCGATATTCCCATGTCTATCGTAGCGACATGCCTGCCATGACCTCCATCTACATCGCCCTCGGCAGTAACATCGACCCCGAAGATAACCTCAAAGCAGCGGCGACGATGCTGCGCGAGCGCCTTCCGGGCATCCGCTTCTCGTCGGTCTACCGCAGCGCCCCCCTGCACCACGAACAGCAGGACGATTTCCTCAACGCGGTTGCAGGTTTCGATGCCGATCTCGCTCCGGATGACGTCTATGAATTTTTGACCAATGTCGAACGACACTTAAAAAAGGCTCCTCCGTTCAAATTCGGTCCCCGGACGATTGATCTGGATCTGCTGCTCCACGGAAACCTGATCCGACCCGATCCGCCACTGATTCTGCCGCATCCGCGCATGCACGAGCGACGGTTCGTCCTAGAACCGCTGATCGAGCTTCTCGATCCGACCGCTACCCACCCGGTCATCGGGAAGACCTGGGAAGAATTATTGGACAAAACGCTCGACCAAAAGGCAAACAAACTGATTGTTCGTCTCTAATGGTCTTCGCGTATGCCGGGAAACAAGGCATACTGCTCGTCCCATGGACGCCCTCATCCACAAACTCATCGCAGCCCTCGGCGAAGACCCCAAGCGCCCGGGATTGAAGGGCACCCCCCGCCGGGTGAGCGAGGCCTACAAATTCCTGACGTCCGGCTACGATCAGGATCTCGCAACGATCGTGAACAACGCATTGATGCCGGTGGATACCGAGGGAATGGTCATCGTGAAGGACATCGAGGTGTATTCGCTCTGTGAGCACCACCTGCTCCCCTTCTTCGGCAAAGTGCATGTGGGCTACATCCCCCGCAAGCATGTGATCGGCCTCAGCAAAATCCCCCGCATTGTCGACATGTACGCGCGCAGGCTCCAGGTGCAGGAACGCATGGGCCAGCAGATCTGCGATGCACTCGAAAAAATCCTCAAACCCAAAGGCATCGGCGTCGTGATCGAGTGCAGCCACCTCTGCATGATGATGCGCGGCGTCCAGAAGCAGCACTCGACGGCAGTGACGAGCTGCGTGAAGGGGCTTTTTAAAGAGAACCAAAAGACACGTCAGGAATTTTTGGAATTGATTCGGGGCTGAAGCTTTACGGCGCACTATGTGCCGGAACTTCAGCTTCGTGTGGCAAAAGCTTCGTCAGTGCATCGTGTGCAGCCTTTGCATACAAACCGCGATCTTCATTGATATTCTTCTTCATCTCCTCCGGTGTGATGACTCTCTTTTGCACCTCGACTTCGATCACGCGCTGCTGGAGTCCTTCACTGTCCCCGGCGGCAATGAACGTATCGAGTTCATCTTCGCGAATCCCCAGATCCTGCAGTGCGTTTCCCTGTTCCTGTGCTTTCGCATAGTCCTTGGGCTGCCCCTCCCGGTTGAACGACTTCGTGTCCTTTCCTTCTGCTTTTGCACCTTCTTTCTCGGAATGCCACTCATGAAGGCTCCATGCATCCACGACCTTCTTTGCCGTCCGAACATTGCGCATCATCTTCTGCTTGGTCGCGTGCGCGTTTTCGTGCGCCGCGAGATTTTTGAAGCTCTGTTCTCCCTGCTTTCCCTGCGCAGCCCGCACCACGGCATCCGGATTGATATTGATTGATCGACGGCCCGCCCCAACTCCGGCATTTCCCTGTGTGGTTGTGCCGGCGAGTGAATGATCAACATGCAGGTCAGCATTATCCTTGGTCGCATTCCTGGCCTGAGCAGCATTCTTCTTTACTGTCTGCACAACTTGCTCTTTTTTCTCCGCCCGCATGGTCGCCACACGCTCGCCGGGATCCTCCGCGGCCTCTTCCAGCTCGCCAGCATAGTCACCAACGACATTCGTTTTCTGGAGCGCCTGCCGCTCAAGGTCCTGCACTGCAGCTTCTACTTCCTGATCGGCCGTCATGAGTGTCTCGGGTGCCATGAGCACAGTGTCGCAGGTCTCCGGCGCGATACCTTCGATGAACGTGATGAACGACTGTGTACATCATTTTTTGGCTTCAGGAAGACAAAAACGAAGACCAGCAGATCTGGGGTATTGTCGATCGTGAGGACGACATCTATCACGTGCGCGATAACTGTACAACGCAAACATTTGCGCATACAGTACGCGACCCATGGAAGAGACCGTCACCATCGAATGCAAAATGTCTGGGCACACTGCGCTCAATTGCCAGCAACTGGCCAACAGGTTGAGAGGCATTGTGCGCGGCGATTACAATATCGCCGTGAGTATTGCGGGACCGGGGGGTGTTGTGGATGATGCAGTGAAGGGGCTGGAAGTCGCGACGCTCGGCATCGGACCGAATTGTGGATTCAAATTCACGCTCAGGGGGAAGCAGCAGGACCTTCTCGCTATACAGGCCTCCTTTATGCATATGTTGGAGGAGCTCTGCATCTTGCCCTCATCAGCGTCATGAATCACGAGCGTTCGTACGTGATGAAGGAGTATGGAAATTGATTCTCTGAGTCAGCTGGATGATATTCAGGTAAAGATCCGTTCCATTGTGAGGAATCAACTTCCGGGAAAAAAACATCACCTTCTACATTCGCATGGACTCGGGTGAGATATATTCGATCAGCCGTGAATTTCATAAAACCCTCCAACAAAAATTTATTAAAAATATCTCCACCACCAATAATAAAAATTTCTTCAGAAGGTTTATCTTTGAAATCGAACATCGATAATTTCATTAGGAATTCCCCGAGATTATCAGTGACTTCAGCCCCAACAGGAGCTTCCTTTAAATTTCTTGAAACAATCACATTACGGCGATTTGGAAGTGGCTTACCAATAGATTCAAACGTTTTACGGCCCATAATTACAACATGCCCTTTTGTGAGATCTCTAAAATGTTTTAAATCGTTTGGTAAGTTCCAAGGAAGCTTATTATCTTTGCCAATAACATTGTTTTCACTGGCAGCGACTATCAGAGAGATAATCATAGGCAAAGAATACCTCATTCCGGTCCCGGTCCCGAGCCCGGTCCCGACGTTTATATGGCAATAGGGGCTTTTATTGATGGATGCGGATCATAATTCAGGATCTCAATGTCCTCGTATTTGAAGTCATCGATATTTTTGACTGCTGGATTGAGTTTGAGCTGCGGAATGTTCCGTGGCTCGCGACTGAGCTGTTCCTTCGCCTGGTCTAGATGATTCAGATAGAGGTGCGTATCGCCGAGCGTGTGAACGAATTCGCCGACTTGGAGGCCACAGACCTGCGCGATCATGTGCGTGAGGAGCGCATAACTCGCAATATTGAACGGTACTCCGAGAAACACGTCGCAGCTCCGTTGATACAACATGCAACTTAACGCGGGTCGAAGACCTGCGCTGGTTGCTGGACTCACGTAGAACTGAAATAGGAGGTGGCACGGCGGCAGCGCCATCTTGGGAACATCCGCGACGTTCCAGGCACTCACGATCAGGCGACGCGAATTCGGATTCTTCCTGATTTGCTCGATGACCTCGGCGACTTGATCGTAGACCTTGCCATCGGGCCCCTCCCATCTCCTCCATTGCTTGCCGTAGACCGGCCCGAGGTTGCCATCTGTATCCGCCCACTCGTCCCAGATCGTCACCTGGTTATCGTGCAAATACTTGATGTTGGTATCACCCTTCAGGAACCAGAGGAGTTCGTGGAAGATCGACCGCGTGTGGAGCTTCTTCGTGGTGAGGAGCGGGAAACCCTCCTGCAGATTGAACCGCATCTGATTGCCGAATGTACTCAGAGTCCCTACGCCCGTGCGGTCATCTTTTTTGACACCGTGGTCGAGAATATGGCGAAGAAGGTCGAGATATTGCTGCATGGGAGACGCAGTGTACAGCAATCACTTCCCGCATCCGAGCCAAGAAGCTGTTTTTGTGATACAATGTACCGATGGCAGCTGGCAAACACATCAATACTGTCGATCAGGCAAAACAGGCGCTCTTCGGTCCGGAAAACGGCGAGGTATCTTCAGAAGTTGCCAGATTGAGTGACGTCGTTCGCGGTGCCGTCTTCAAGGGAATGTTGTCGCGAGACGTTCGTCTGGGCGTTGAGCTGGATAGACGTCTTCCATTTTCGCAAAGTCTGGGAAGAGCGTGTTTCGTAGATCTGGATGACCAGAGCCGGATAGCACAGCGGTCTATGGTATCAACAGACGTCAACGCGGAGCATCTCACTGTGTTTGGAGGCAGTCTCCGAGAAGCGGTGTCTGGAACGACATTCGTTGACCTGGGATGCGGAGGAGACATGTCCTTTCAGCCGAAAGAAATCGCCCATGTGTTCGGAGCGCATCAGTATATCGGGATTGATAAGTCCGATGGCTTTGTGGATCGCGTGGAAGAAAACGGCAAAAGCGTATACATGACGGGAGACATCCTCGAAACGCTCGTGAAGCTGACGGCACGGCCGAGCAATGAAGACCTGGTGCTCTTTCTCTGCGGCATTGAACTCTCGCGGGAACGTCCCCTCTTTCCAGGAGATCCCACAAACAGTAATAATGATCGTTACGCAGAGGAATGTCGCACGAGAATGGATCGTATTCGACCCCGGGCAATCGTGATTGGACCGGGAACATCGAGGGATTTTCGTCCGAATGCGCAATTTTTCCGGTTAGCGGCCTCTCAGGACGTCCGGACAGATCTCGGTGAGATAGCTGTAGCCGAATACGAACTATGGGTCCCCAAAGATATTTGACAATATTGCTAAATATGTGATATAATTTCATAGTTTCCCTTCGAGAGAAATCATGAAAAAAGATCTGCAAGCCAACACCAACATCACACAACAGCCGGAACTGGCGGACCGGCGTTTCAATGAGCTCCGCGATGCCCTCAATGATCGCCCGCGGCTGACGGCATCCAATAAAGAATTGGGACAGAAAATACAGGTACTTACGAATCGAACCGAGATACGAAATCGTCTCAGAACAAATCTGAGTGACCTTCGCGGATGGCAGAACAGGAACCCGGCAACGGCCAAAGTCGACGGTCTTCTCACGAGACTCATGCCGAGATTTGTGACCAGACTGCTCGGAAGCGTCGGCGTTGCCCCCACATATACGCAACAGGCCACCGACGCGAAGGACGCACTCGCAAGCCCCGACAATGCCGTGGTGGGTTTGGACCAAGCCAAAGTGCAATTGCAAACACAGAAAGCACAGTTGGACCAGATTGAACGACTGCTCGGCAAGATAGCCGAGTACAAAAGGCTACCGAATGAAGAAATCAATCAGGATGCCGGCAAAAAAACGGTGAACCCGACTCGCGTGGGGCTCACCGCAAAACGGGAATATGGTCCCGGCGGACGTCTTTCATTCACTCTGTACCTTCCCGATAAGACGGGAGCGTTTTCGCGCAAAGTCTCCATCGACGATGTTGCGCCGTTCCTGCAACGGCAACTGATCACATTTTTCCAGGAGGGGGACAAGACGAAAAAACCGATAGTTCTGGTGAAAGAACACTTGTTCCGCCCGGACGAAACGTCCGAATCCTCGGCCGGCTTGTCCGGACTGATTGGGAATACCGATTGGAATCACACGCAACTCGTGGACGTGGAGTTTGTCGGCCTGGAACAGGTGACGACAAAGCAGGGGCAGAAGATCATCCAGTTGCCCGATGGATTCCGCAAGATTCAACTGTTGTCCGAAGCCGAAAATATCACGTCCACCCGCGGCGATAGCCTCAATGCCGACCATGCGAATACCGTCGCCGTGAACCTGATAAAGGCGATGCAAATCGGTGCGGACGAGGAAACGGTCGAAGTGCTGCTCGAGAGCATTGTTGATAGTTTTCAGCAGAAAGCGACGGAGCAAATCAAGTCTATACAAAAAAGTGCCGACTTCGGCGTCACGTGGGCAGGTACCAGTTATCCTTTCACGTTCGAAGAAGTGACCGATTCTCTAAAGGCGCTTCGCATTCTGGGGGCACCGGATTCCGACGGAGAGCAGGCGATCATCAAAATTCTCCAGGAATACGCGGGAGACATTCATGATGATAAACAGAAGCGGGAGGAACTGCTCGATGGTGTCTTGGACCTGAAGCAGATCAGTTCCCTGATCGATTACCGGGAAATCTCCGGGCGGATGGAAGGCAAGCGACAGGCTGTTCAGCGTGAGACGGACCGCGTTCAATCCACACCGGAGATAAAGAAACAAAAGAGGAACGTGAAAGTATTTGTGGGCAACATAGGACTGTATGATATGAGAAGTGTGCGCTACATCACGATCGTCGCTTCTCCGGGCGAAGAAACCACACTCCGCATTCCCATCGGAACCAAGATCAAAGAGTGTTGCGGAGATTTTTTCGCTCCCCAGCAGTTGGCAGAAATCGAACAGATGTTCGACCGGGAGCAGGGCCCGATCCCCGCGAAGTCGTGGGATACGGAATGCACCTTCATCCAGAGAAGGGCAAACGACTATCGCACGGAGCTGCCCGGCGCACTGAAGGAGTACGCAGTCAACGGCAGCGCGAATCCCGATACCATTGAATACGAAGACATGGAACACCATGCCACCGTCGTCATCAAAGATCCGGAGGGAGTCTATGAGGGGCCCACGGTCCGTATCGTGACGATCACGCCGTACGGGGGTGGCGACAATCTCACAGCCCGGATTCCATTGGATGAAAACATTTACCCGGAGGCCATCTTCGATGAAAAACAATTGTCCCGATTCGATGAACAGTGGCTGTTCGATTCGATGATACAGGCCAAGGAACTGGATGAATGGGATATGGGGCGTTCGATTTCGGTCAAAGTCGTCAGAACGGTGGGGAGCAGCACTCTGAAGCTGCGACCGGACGTGCAAAAGTATGTGGTGAAGGATGCGTGATTGGTCGTAATTACTTTCGTCCCGCGTACCGCCAGGCCATCTCAAATATCTGCCGCTGCGTTTCGGCGACCTCTTTGCTTTCGATAATCACCCCGAACATCTGCGGCTGCGACGCAAACGAGCAGATGGCGACTTTATGATCGTAGACGTTGATCTCGTTGGTAAAGTCGAAATCCTTGCCGGGGACCAGACGGATTTCCCGCAGCTTCTTGCGGTCTTCACCGTGCACTTTCCTCCCCGTCGGCTCGTCGGGAGCGATGCCGCGCAGGTGGATGCCGCGCCGGACGCGTTCCTCCACGTACTCTGTATCGTACGCTGGCCAATACTCCCGCACGACAGCAGAGTTGGCGAAGTTCAGGATTTCCCCATGCGCAGTGAGCGTCTCCTCATACACGCGCCGTACGCCGTCCCATCCTTCAAAGAACCGGACACGCGGCTTTCGTTCCTTCGGCCCCTGCATGGAACGGAGTTCTGGAAGACTGCGCTCCAATGCGTCGGCATTCTTGCGTGCATCCACCGCCAGATATTCGGGTGCAATTGGCGAATACCACTTGCCACGGGTTTTCTTCACAAGAGTGAACCGGCCTTGCCGGACCATTTCTTCCAGCATGTTGTACGCGGTAATCCGGTTGAATCCGGTCTTCTTGGCATATTCAGAGGCTGGAGCCGACGCCATCTTGAGACCAGCGTAGTACAGTTGCGCCTGAGCATCGGTGAGTCCGGCGGAGGAGAGGATGCGAATGAGATCTTTAGCCATACGGGAAGGAGAGTAGACCGCAATGTGTAATCTGGCTGAACACGGAACCGGGAAATCTCCCCGAATAACGGGGAGGAAGGGAAGATACATGATAACGCTCTGTTGTTCAAAATAATAACAGAAAAAACATTGTGTTCATCGGGCAGGTTGGAACGGCTCCCCGTCCCCTGTTCACTACCCTTGGCATTTTTCACTTTTCATTTTTCATTTTTCACTTCTTTTCTTCCCCCCTCCTTCTATGAATCCGGTCGCTGGAACAATGGAAAAGGAACTCATGAAGATCCCGCGCCCGCACATGGGTGAGGATCTTTCGTTCACACCCAAGATGAAGACCGCGGAAGATGTCATGGCATTTGCCAAGAAGCATGACTGCACCGTGCTCGACCTGACATTCGTCGATGTCCCCGGCACGCTCCAGCACACGAGCAAGCCGATCCATGAACTGGAGGATGTCCTCAAGACTGCGGCGGGCTTCGATGGAAGCTCGATCCGCGGATTCCGCCAGATTCAGGAGTCCGACATGTTGCTCGTTCCCGATCCCGCGACAGCGATTCTTGATACGTTCAAGACCGAGCAGACGATTTCGGTCCTCTGCAATGTGAAGGATCCGATCACGGGCGAGTTCTATGACAGCAGCCCAAGGACGGTCGCGATGCGTGCGATGGAGTATCTAAAGAACAGCAACGTGGCCGACAGCGGGTACTTCGGCCCAGAGGCGGAGTTCTTCATCTTCGATTCCGTGAAGTACGACAACGGAGCGAACCACGCTTCCTTCGCCGTGGATTCCAACGAAGGCATCTGGAACACCGGTACGGATGAAGACGGGAGCAGCGGCAACTTGGGCTACAAGATCCGCCACAAGGAAGGCTACTTCCCGGTCTCGCCGATGGATACCCAGCAGGACCTGCGCTCGACGATGGTGCGCGAGATGGAACGCGCGGGTGTCAAAATCGAAACTTTCCACCACGAAGTTGCCACCGGTGGCCAGGCGGAGATCGATATGGAGCGCGACGAGCTCCTGACCATGGCCGATAAGCTCATGCGCTACAAGTACATTGTCCGCAACGTCGCCTATCGGTACGGCAAGACCGCGACGTTCATGCCGAAGCCCCTCTTTGGCGACAACGGCTCGGGCATGCACGTCCACATGAGTTTGTGGAAGCAGGGCAAGCCGCTGTTCGCAGGCAGTGAATATGCGGGCCTCAGCAAAATGGCCCTCCACTACATCGCGGGCCTCCTCCACCACGCCAAGGCGCTCTGCGCAATCTGCAACCCCACGACCAACAGCTACAAGCGTCTCGTTCCAGGTTTTGAGGCTCCGGTGAACCTCATCTACTCGGCGCGCAATCGCTCGGCCGCGATCCGCATCCCGATGTACAGCAACAACCCCAAGGCAAAGCGTGTGGAATTCCGCATGCCCGACCCCGCCTGCAACCCGTACCTCGCGTTCTCCGCACTGCTCCTCGCGGGAATGGACGGCATCGAGAGAGGACTCCTGCCCGGCGACCACACGGACGGAAACCTGTATGACATGGCCCCCGATCAGCTCGCGAAGATCAAGCATGCGCCATCCTCCCTGGGCGAGGCACTGGATTCTTTGGAACAAGACCATGAATTCCTGCTCAAGGGTGGCGTCTTCAGCAAAGCGTTCATTGAAAACTTCATCACCTGGAAGCGCGGCGATGTCATGGACGAGGCTAAACGGCCCACCGCCTCGGAATTTTATCGGTATTACGATGTGTAAATCCTCTATCGGACTTGTACAGACGCCCCGTCGGGGCGTCTCTACCGCTTCCCCCCTTCCCCTCACTCATCTATGGAACTCACACTCGATACCCTCAAGACGAACATCGATACCGTCTGGGTGCTCTACACCGGCGTCCTCGTCTTCTGGATGTTCGCCGGGTTCGCCTTCCTCGAATCAGGCTTCTGCCGCGTGCGGCATGTGACCAACGTGCTCGCCATGAACTTCGGCGTCGTCACGATTTCGGGACTCGTGTTCTGGGCCGTCGGCTTTGCATTCATGTTCGGCAACGGCAACCCCTTCGTCGGTCTCACGGGATTCGTTTCAGCGCTTCTGAGCGGTGACGGATTCGCATCGCTCGACTGGTCCAAGGTCCCCATCGCCGCAAAGTTCTTCTTCGAACTTGTCTTCGCTGACGCCGCGGTGACGATTGTTTCGGGCATCGTGGCCGAGCGCATGAAATTCTCGGCATACATGCTCTTCTCCATCCTCTTCATCGCCCTGTTGTACCCCGTCACCGGGCACTGGGCATGGGGCGGAGGATTTTTGAGCACGCTTGCGACGCCATTCCAAGACTTTGCCGGTTCATCAATCGTCCACTCCGTCGGAGGATGGGCAGCGCTGACGGGAGCGCTCTTCGTCGGTGCGCGCATCGGCAAGTATGACGCCAATGGCAAGCCACGCGTGATGAAGCCGCACAACCTCACCTTTGCGACACTCGGCACCATCATTCTGTGGATGGGCTGGTTCGGCTTCAACCCCGGCAGCACACTTGCCGCCGATGCCGGTCCCATCGCCCACATCACGATGACCACGATGCTCGCTTCCTCCGCCTCCCTCGGAAGCGCGATGCTGCTTTCATGGTGGAAGCTCGGGAAAGCTGACCTCGGTGCCATGCTCAACGGCTGTCTGGCAGGTCTCGTTGCCATCACCGCCGGCTGCAACGCCGTCTCCATGGTCGGAGCGCTTGCGATCGGGCTACTCGCAGGGGCATTCTGCTTCTTCTCCGCCCCGATCTTCGAGCGCTTGCACGTGGATGATCCCGTCGGCGCGCTCTCGGTGCACTTGGTGAACGGCGTCTGGGGAACGTTTGCCGTCGGCTTGTTCGCAACCAAGTTGGGATCCGTCGGAACGTTAGATGGCCTCTTCTACGGCGGAGGAATGGCACTCCTGCAGAGCCAGGTCATCGGCATCCTCGCGGTCGGCGCGTATACCGTCATCGGCTCTTCGATCTGCTGGTTCGCAGTCAAAACGGTTCTCGGTAGCCTCCGTGTGTCACCGATCTCAGAAGTCGATGGCGTGGACATTGGGGAGCATGGCAGTTTCGCCTACGTGTTCGATACCGAGATGGTCGAGGATGCCATTGAAGTTCCGGATATGGCGCTGGCGGGAACCCCGTCGATGCGGACAGTGATCGCAGAGAAGACCGCGGCGCTGGGTCGCAAGTAACAGATGTAAAAAAAGACCGGCTCCTCCGGGGCCGGTTTTTTTGTAAGTTAAAATGTAACGACCGGACGCCTATCCGGCAGCGTGACAATTTCATCGTCGACATTGCCGATGGAGCGGAAGACAGCCTCCCGCGCGCCCGTCCTCCCATCATCGATGCAGAGTTTTACCGTGTAGTCATCGCCCGGCGTGCCCATCGGGGCAATCATGATGTTTGCGCGTGTGCCCCCCGCGTACCCCGGCCGGTGGAACGCCGGATGGCCATCTGCATCCTGTATGACGGAAAAGTAATGTGAATTCTCTGCGCCGCATTTCACGATGCCACGCGCAAACACGTCCCGAAGAGCATTCTGAATTTCATCCTGCTGCCCGGCGAAGACTTGCATCAGTTCGAGAGGATTGAGGATCCGCATGCCTCGGGGCAAATCGCGGAGATTTTTCAACTGCGGCAGAATGCTCGGATGCAATTCATAATCCTGCCATGGCTTGCCATCAGGCATAGCCGAAACCCAGCGCGCATCGTTGACCCGGTGGTCAGCGCTGTATTCTTCGACCACCGGCCGGTCGTGGATGCTCACAGGTGAGAGATCAATTCTGGAGGACGATGACGGCATGGAAGTGGAGAAAGAATGCAGGAGGCGTATGACTTTTCATAAGATTTCATTTCTTCTGATCAAACTCCACGCCCGGAACGTCCTCCAACAATGTCTTGAGAAGCGTGCCGGTTGACTGATCGTTGCCTATCATACGATCGATTGCAGCGAGAATGGGCGTCTGCTGTGTAGATGCTTCAATTCCCCTCTGTGCAGCGTCCAGGTCCTTAACACCAATCCTGGTGAGAACAGCGCGCTGTGGCTCTGAAAGAGTAAATTCCATAGAGAAAACAGGGGAAAGAAGTACGGAGGCAGATGCTACCCCGCTTTCTATGAAAAGAAAGTACATGACGCACGAAGCCTACTTTTTCCCTTCTGGATAAGACAAAACAAAGGTCATGATCTTCTTATTCTGTCACTTCTTCGCCTTCGAGCCGTCTTCCAATGCTTTCAACCGCTGGTCCATACCGTTGAGTCGGTCGGTCGTGGGATCTCCCGGCATCATGCCCATCGGCGGTTGTTCGGCGAATGTGCTGCTTGCTTTTGCTTCGGTTGCCCACTGCACCGTGTCATCCGCGGCCTTGAGCCCAACGGCATCGATTTCGTTCCAGCCGGGAACATTCTTGGAGTTGAGATAGATTTTCACGGACGTGATTGGTGAAGGTACCGTGACGGGAATTTCCGCGACCCCCTTGCCGTACTCAATCTTGACCGGATCCTTGCCCTCCCACAGCGTCGTTTCCTTGTCACCGTCGACGGACGTGACTTTGGTCACCGCACCGGGATTGAACGTCTCGTGCACGAGCACGGCGACCGGCGTCACCGGATCCTTGTACGTGAGTGTGAGCCACTCATCCTGAAAATCGGTCGTGAGCGATGCCCACGCGGTAATTTGATCCCCCGCCATCGTCGTGTTGGGTTCTCCGGTCGCCTGTTCGGGACCCCAGGAACGTCCGGTCGGCGGCATACCATTCATCATGCCCATGGGGCCATAGGAGCCGTAATTGATCGGCGGCGGGAGGGAGCGAATGTACGCCTTAAAGAACACCGCGAGGAAAATCGTGACCGCGATGCAGGTCAACGTGACGGTGGCTCCGCAGATGATTGCAACTCCTTTGAGAAGCGAATCGGACATAGAGAGATGAGTGGAAAGTGGTTGATTGTAGGTCGAGAGCAACGGAAATGTCTATGACCCAAACGTGAACGCATACGCCGCTACGCCCTTTCCATGAATGTTGAGTGTAACGTCATGCTCGCCGTACGTGCCCGTGAAGAGATTGTAGAGATCGTGCGCCCGGACCGTGATCGTCTTCGTTTTCATTCCATCAATGAAAATATCGACGGGAACGGGTTTTGATCCTTCTTCGATACCCAAGACTAGATTCACTTCGGATCCCATCGCGTGATACCGGATTGCTCCTTCGGTGCTCCGCAGTACCTGACTCTCCTCGTCGACCGACAGCTGCCAGTCGCCGCTGAGCGCATACTGATGGAGTGGCACGGATTCCGGCATGACGTAGGTGTGGATCGCGGTATCGGGGTCGCCGGCGCTGTTACTGAACGACGGCCAGTTACGCGAACCGACGTAGGTCTCCGGTGACGTTTCGCGGCCTCCCCCCTCGGACGCATCCGCGCCAATCATCGGACCTTTCGCCGTTGCGCCGATCTCTTTGAGCAGACTCTGGATGGCGAGGTCCGTTTCGTCGTAATTGCCCTCGCCGAAATGCGTGTACCGGATGTATCCGTCGGCATCGATCAAATACTTCGCCGGCCAGTAACGATTCGCGAACGCGTTCCACGTTCCGAAATCATTGTCCTGCGCGATGGGGTACGTGAGCCCGTGGCGCTTGATCGCGTCGCTCACGTTTCCCTCATCCTTCTCGAACACGAACTCGGGAGTATGCACGCCGAGCAGAACAAACGGAGTGTCTTTAAACTTTTTCCAGTATCCCTCCATATACGGCAGCGTCCGGATGCAGTTGATGCAGCTGTAGGTCCAGAAGTCGACGAGGACAACTTTGCCTTTGAGCGACGCCATCGTGAACGGCTGCGAGTTATGCCATGGACCTAGACCTGTAAGCTCTGGAGCGCGTGAGATTTTTGGAAGGGTGGGGAGAGTCACAGAAGAGGGAACCGAAGAAACCGAGGAGACCGACGGGACCGAGGTACTCGATGATGATACTTCCTGCTGAAACAAATTCTCTTCTATTTTCGATCCAAACGATCCAAATCCGGTGATATCTGTTAGCCATGTTTGAAATGTCATGAGCCATCCGTACTGGAATCCGATTGCGGTCATAATGAGCACCGCGCCCGCAAACTGCTTGATGCGGCCGGTGTATTGGCTGAGCGCTCGCACCGAATGCACCGCCCACTGGCCGCCATAGGCGACAATGAGGAGGGGAACCGCCGCGCCAATGCCGTAGGCGGAGAGAGCGCCGAGCGCCATCAGTCCCGGTTCGTTGCGGACAAGCGTGAGGGCAAAGCCGAGTGCGGGGCCCGCGCAGGGTACCCAGACCAAACCGAGCGTGAGTCCGACGATGAATGCCGTGACGAGTGATTCGGAACCGATGCCGGATCGTGCCGCCTGCTGCACATCCGATCCGATCTGCTGAATCTTCGCTGCGACCCGTCCGCCGATTTCAATTGCCAGCCACCCGCCGACTTCCGCGATCGAGATGGTGATCCATCCGTATTTGTAATAGAAGTACCCGCCGAGCACCGCAACAATCAGCTGAATGTTCTTGTTATGGGTGAGGAAACAAATGCCAAAGAGTAGCAGCACGTAGTACGTCGAAATCTGGATGATGTCGGCAAACGCGACAAACCTGCTGAGGAGCGTCTGGAGAATGAATGTGAAGAGGACGAACGACAGCACCATGCCCCCGATCGTGACGAGTGGCCTGAGCCTGCTCTTGCCCGCAATGCTCACACCCAAGACGACCGGGATCAGCGGGAGGATGCAGGGGAGCAGGATGGTGATCAGGCCGGCGAGGAAGAGCGTCAACAATACAGTCATCGCCAGTGAGTATAGCCGAAGCTCACTGCGATATCTTTCTTCCAGCTATTGTGGAACGGAACCGGGTCAAGGTTCTCGTTGCAATATTGGGCAAAAAGCCAAAGTACATTTGCCGTTGCGGAGGCGAGCTCGAAAATTCTTTGTATACTTTAACCCCCCCCCAAAATACGTCTTTGTGCGTGGATTCAGCATCGAGAATCGTCGCCGTTTGGTCATCAACCTGTGTTCCTTTGCGGAAATGATCCAATGCAAGCATGGTGTACCCCTCTTTCGTCATTGGCCCCATCGAGAGCACCTCATGGATCGCGGCAGCAATCTGAACACGCTCAGCAACATTTTTTTGCGGATCATCACCCACAAATGGCTCTATCTCTTGAGTACTTTCCATCACCACGGGCTGGACGGTCGTTGCCGCTGAAGATTTCCTGTCATCCTTTTTCATGATTTCCGCAAAGGGCCTGTGGATTTCGGGGTCTTTTTCCACAAGGCCACTTTCTCCGATCGCCTTAAGCATAGCGCTGAATTTTTGATCGGGAACAAATACGAGAGTGGGATTGCGAAGTAGTAGCATCATTTGTTGCTGATCAGGAGTAAACGCACCACGCGCGTTCTCAAGCGATGGCATAAATTTGGCAGTACCCGATACCGCCAATGTTTCGCAGGCGGAGTCGTACTGTTCCTGCCAGTCAAATGTTGTTCCCGCACGCCCGATGAAAAGCGTTCGCAAATCTGCCATCACCCGCTCCAGCTTCGGTTCCCGGATGTCGTTACTCTTCAAAACGTGATGAACACTGATCAAGTCGGATGCTTCTCGGGAGGCCATAGGCGATTGGGAATAAAGGTATTATTATTATGGAATATATAACTTCTGTCAATCACGATTTACGGCTTCGCCACGTCTTTTCTCCCCAAAACGAGAGATGACGGACACTCCTTCTTAAACACACACTTTTCACATTGCCGATTCCTCGCGGTACAGACTGCCCGCCCGTGCGTGATGATGAGCGTGGTGAACTCTCCCCACTTCTTGTTCGGCAGCGCCTTCATCAGATCGAGTTCGATGCGCTTGGGGTCTTTGTGTTTGGTCAGTCCCAGCCGTTGTGAAACCCGGATCACATGTGTATCGACCGCGATGCCTTCGTTCTTGCCGAAGCACGCCCACAGGATGATCGACGCCGTCTTGCGGCCGACGCCCTGGAGCGCCGTGAGTTCCCCCATCGTCTGCGGAACTTTTCCGTGATGGTGACTGATCAGTCGCGCGCACATCTCCTGAATGAACCGCGCCTTGTTGCGGTATGTGCCACAGGAGTGGATGTCCTTCTCTAACTCCTTCCGGGGAACAGCGACGTAATCTTGAGGTGTCTGATACTTCTTGTAGAGCGTTTTCGTGACGATATTCACACGCACATCGGTGCACTGGGCGCTAAGGATCGTTGCGACGAGCAAATCCAGCGGCGTGCGCCAGTGGAGGAACGTGCGCGGAGGCGCGTGGAGTTTTTCGAGGCGCCGCAATACTGCACCACCGGTCAAAGATACCTTCATCATGGAAGAGTGATTGTATCGTCCACGGAAACGACTCTCAAACATGCTGCAACAATTTTTTCCTGAATTTCTGCAACCGGCACCGTGCCATGCGCCGTATTGATCGTCACCTGCGCAGCATGAACATTGATGATATATGTTGACGGCAACGATGCCCGCAAAACTGCTGCCGCGTCCTGCGCGTTCACAGAATCATTCGCTGCCTCAAGAGTGAATGTCGCCATAGGAGCGGGATTCTAGAATCAAAATGATTGCCCCGCAATAACTAGGCATGAACATGGTCCTCCACTATAGTCCCCCGGTGCTTCCGCCTCTGACCATTTTCGATGTTGAGACGACCGGTCTCGACCCGCTCCGGGGGCACCGGATCATCGAAATCGCGGGAGTGCGGATGGAAAACGGTGTGATTCTGAAGGACAGCGCCTTTGTGACGCTCGTGAATCCGGAACGCGACATTCCCTGGGAAGCGCGGCAGGTGAATAAGATCAGCGATGAGGATGTCAAAGCCGCACCGACAATCGACTTCGTGCTGCCGCAGTTTCTGGAATTCGCGAAAGGCTCCACGCTCGTGGCACACAACGCAAGCTTCGATATGGGTTTCCTTGAGGCTGAAAAACAGTACTGCTGGGGATTTGTCGATCTACCCGACTGTCTCTGCACGATGACGCTCTCCCGCAGTCTCTACCCCAGCGATTTTCGACACTCGCTCGACGTGCTGTGTAAGAAGTTCAACCTCGACATGCCCGTGGAGCGCCATCGCGCGCTGGCCGACGTGATATTGACCGCGCAGGCACTGCAGAAGATGACCGAGAGGATTCCGAGCTTTGAGGAGCTGAAGAAGAGAGCGGGGGTGAAGATGATGGTGAAGTAGCTTTTTAGCTGTTTAGCTTTTTAGCTGGTTAGCTTTATAATTTCGGTGTGCCTATTCTTCCGATTGTTATTGGGCCGGATAATCCGATCCTCCGGAAAAAGACCAAACCGGTCCCGGCGGTGACCAAAGACGTGAAGCAATTGATTAAAGACATGATTGAAACAATGAAGGAAGCCAGCGGTGTGGGTCTCGCGGCACCACAGGTGGCGCGCACCGAGCGCATCTGCATCGCCGTCATCGGCGGCAAAATAACGCCGCTGATCAACCCCGTGATCAGCGGGAAGAGCAAAGAGAAGGATCTCGATCAGGAAGGATGTCTGAGTCTCCCGAACGTCTGGCTGATGATCCCCCGCTCCGTGGAGATCACCGTCACATACAAGGATCTCAAGGGCAAAAAGCAGCAGCGGAAGCTCAAGAACTTCGACGCGCGCGTGGTGCAGCACGAAGTGGATCATCTGGAGGGGGTGTTGATCGTGGATTACGCAACGTCGTGACCGTTCAACACGCCGTTTTCCTGCAGAAGTATCGAGAGAGATTTGCGCGCTCGGTCGAGTAGTGATTTATATGCTTTAAACGAAATACCAAAATGTTTCCCCGCCTTTTCGTAGGTCATACCGGGTGTCATCCATACATTGATGACATCCTGATATTTCGGCATGAGTGACCGACGTGCGCTCTCAATCAGAGTAATTTGCTCACGTTGCATGGCTGCATCAAGCGTGTCGGGGACGTCGCTTGTATATTCGATATTTTTTCCTTCATCGTCCACACCCATACGCAGCATCTTCTTTTTGTTTGTGTTGCGAACCCTGTTGATCGCTGCTCTCCGCATAATTTTCGTTACCCACGTGGCAATGGACGCTTCAAGATTGTCGAATTCTCCAATGCCACGGTGAGCCTTCAAATATCCATCCTGTAAAACATCTTCAATCCCCTCGGGATCAGAAATGATAGGTTGGATGACACAAATGAATTGGGCTTCATGACGTCGCATCAATGCCTGCCACGCGCGTTCATCACCCCGGCGCAGTGCTTCCAGAAATTCCGGAGGATCTTTCGTCGCACACTCCGGAGATTTTTTACGACGTGCCGCAACTTGTAGGGTATTCACACCATGGAATCTATACAGCGTCTATTGCCGGGACAAGCGGCGCGAACATCGAGATCGCCTGAGGACTTTTTTTGTCTTTGAATAGCCAAACGGACCACGATGAAGGCTATCGTGGAACAATTTTGTTGCTCGCGGAAAACACACCTCTAGAGTGGCACCATGGTCCAGACAACCCCTGATGTCGAGGACCGGACGCTGATTCACAAGCAGTCCGTTCGGAACTATCAACTGCCCCAAGCGGACATCGGAGAAACGCTTGCGAGAGTGCGGCTGCACGAAGTCCTTGGAAGACATCATGATAACAATATCTTTCCACTGGTCGGGACGGGGGCGCAGTCTTTTGTGTTCCAGGTGACTCCGTCCGTGGTGGGGAAAGTAGATAAACAGCAATCTGATGATCATGAACGATTGAGCCGGCTGCATTATCAGCAAAACTGCGAGTTTTTCTTTGGTGATGAACGTGTCGTGCATTCGCATTATCCGCCACAGAATGGAATCGTACAGGCCGTGCATTTCCAGAAGGATATCTCCCGCATTATCAATCATCCCGATACGCTCAATATCGCTTCTGGCTACGAAGATGAGCAGATGCATGACCCCAGAACATACGCGGCGGTCAATGAACGCGCGATTTTCCAAAGAGGGCCTTTCGATCCCGATGCCTTTAAGGCAATCTTCCGCAACAAAGACATGCAAAAAACATTTACGCTGATGAAGATCGAAGCTCTGTTGCGTGAACGTCTGGTGCAACTCTTTTCCCAAATGAGCTTCTTCGCGCAGAAAACGAAACAACCGGTGGATTGCATGGCATACAAAAATCTCTTCGTGTATCCCGAAGCAGATGAGTGGCAGTTCAAGATGTCGGATCCACAGCTCCTGCTGGACCACAAAAAATTGATGAGGACCGGCCAGGAGTTGTTGGAATATTTCTCAAAAGGGGGTGACGCATGGAACGATGACATGCTGGTACATCTGATCAACTACATCAATTTCGTGCGGTTCGTGAACGGCTTCGCAGATCTCCTGGGGCTGGATCCCGAAGAACATATCACCGTGCCATCGATGGAGGTCCATTGGGAGAAATTGCAGTGGTTGCTCTATAACTTCATACAGCGCCGAAAGGGTGAAAAAAAATCGACGGATTCGTCGGTATCTTCCCAGGCAGCCACAATTATCCGGCAGAATGATCTGGCAGCATGATGGCGAGTTGATTACTCTGCAGGGGTACCTATGCCAACCCTGGAAGCCATCATCGGACTGGAGGTCCACGCCCAGATGAACACGAAGACGAAGATGTTCTGTGGGTGCGACAACGACGCGTTCGGCAAAGAACCGAATACGACCGTGTGCGAGATCTGCATGGGTCATCCCGGGACGCTGCCCGTGCCGAATAAAGAATCGATCATCAAGGCGGTGAAGATGTCGCTCGCGCTCAAGTGCACGGTGAATAAAAATAGTCACTTCGACCGCAAGCACTACTTCTATCCGGACTTGCCGTCGGGATTTCAGATTTCTCAGTATGACTTTCCATTAGCCTCGAAGGGGAAAGTCCACTACGACGTCGCAGGGAAGGAGATGGTGTGCGGGATCACGAGACTGCATATGGAGAATGACGCAGGAAAGCTGACACACAGGGGATCCGTGACTCTTTGTGATTACAACCGCGCGGGGACGCCGCTGATGGAGATCGTGACCGAACCGGATCTGCGATCCGCCGATGAAGCCGTCGCGTTCGCCGAAGAGCTCCGGCGGATGTTGATCGCGGTGAATGCCTCCGAGGCCGACATGTTCAAAGGAATGATGCGATTTGATGCGAGTATCAGCCTGCGTGAGAAGGGAACGACGAAGTTGAACCCCCGCAGTGAGATCAAGAACTTGAATTCGTTCAAGGCACTCGAGAGAGCGCTCCAGTACGAAGAAGCGCGGCTCCGCAAATCGTGGGATGAGACCGGTGGGCCGCTCAAAAGAGATATCACCGTCGGATGGCTGGATGACGATGGCAAAACACGCATGCTGCGCGAGAAAGAAACCGCCGACGATTACCGCTATTTCCCGGAGCCGGATATTCCCCCATTGTTGATTGATGAAAAGATGCTGCTACAGATCCAACCGGAGCCCGTTGTTCTGCCGCGTGAGCGCAAGAAGCACTACCTCGCGATGGGGCTCAATGACGCGGAAGCGGCGACGCTGATCGATCAGCCGGAGATGCGGGCACTCTTTGATGCCGTGTATGCCAAGACCGACGATGCCAAGCGCACCTCAAGCCTGATCCTCACCCAGCTGATGGGCTTTTTGAACGCGCACGGCAAGACCGCCGCCGATGCGCCCTCCGTGAACGCGATGCTCGACCTGGTGATCGCGATTGATGATGGAACGATCTCCGGCAATGCGGGGAAGACTGTATTGGAGAAGATGGTGACGACGGGAAAATCACCCAAGGACATCATCGCCGCCGAAGGTATGGGCCAGATTTCTGATGACTCGAAGATCGAGGCATTCGTGAAAGAGGCAATCGCGAAGAATCCGAAAGCCATCGAGGATTACAAGAGCGGCAAGCAGGCGGCACTCGGGGCGATCGTTGGCTATGTGATGAAGCAGTCGAAAGGGCAGGCGAATCCGGGGAAGGTGAACGAAATTCTCCTGAAGCATCTCTAAATTATTGACTTTATTGAAAAAATACATTAAAATACCTTTATGGGTTTGGACAGAGTTTACAATGATTTGCTGGCGATTCGACCAAAAGAAACTGGAGATCCAAGACCCATATCGCGCGCGGAGGCATTGAAGGAAAAGCGTCACGCTTCAAAAAGCAGAATCAGAGCTGCCGTTCAGATTACCAAGGAACAGATTCCGGAAAATTCGCGTTTACGTATTCCCGGCGCAATACTCTCGGTGGAAGATGTACAGGAAGCGCTACGCTATCTTGAAACTCTGGGTCCGGTGACGGAAAAGAGCCGCTTACTACATCTCCATATACGGCGCGTCGGGGAATTTGCACGGAGAGTCACGGAGAAATTACAGGACAGTGATAATGTCAACACAGCAGAATTTGCATCTCTGGATCCCAGAACGGTGGAGATCGAAGGTCTCTTTCATGATATCGGTAAAGTTGCGGGACAGTTTGGATATCTGCGTACCGAGTACGAGGGCGACGCGATTTTAAAACGCGCGGGGATGGCGCATCTGATTGTCGATACGGTGCGTCTGGGAAAGAAATTCAAAACGCTCGAACAGCTTGAGCCCATCGAAAAAATCATCATGTACGCCGACATCTGCGGTGGGGTCGATAGCGCGGACCCTACACGCATCATGACCTACGAGGAACGCCTGCGGCAGCATGAACAGACACGCACGTTGAGCACTTACACACAATACACAGGCCAAATGCCGGCATTTGCCTCCGAAATTCATGGTCTCCTGGCTCTGGATAGACGTGATAAGGAACGCTATTCGCAACTCTATAGAGACTTGGACAACTATTTCCACGACCTCGGCATCGATCGGGAAAAAATTCGCGAAGAGATCATGCGCGACGAGGCATCAGCAAAAATGACCTGAATATTGCTAGAGCTCATATACCTTTTTCCCTCCTCCGCATCTCCCTCCCCCGCAGGGGGAGGTTAGGTGGGGGGGGATCATCAGATTCTTTGCTTCCACCTGATTATGCTCTCTCTTTATATTCCCCGGTCTCCGTATTCACGATAATCTTATCGCCTTCATTGATAAACAAAGGAACAGTCACCGTCAGTCCCGTATCCAGCTTCGCCGGCTTCCCTCCCCCGGTGGCGGTGTCTCCTTTCACACCCGGGATCGTCTCTTTGACCGTGAGAATGACGGTCGACGGTAACTTGATGCTGATCGGTTTTTCGCCGTACATGAGTGCGTCGACTTCGAGACCGTCGGTCAGGAATCCGACCAGATCTTCAATATCGTCCTTCTGCAGTGCGAATTGATCGTAGGTTTCCAGATCCATGAACGTGCAGGAGGTCTGGTCACCATACAGAAACTGCACATGCTTAAAGCCGACATCCGCCTGCTCGATTTTCTCGCTGCCCTGGAAGTTGCGCGCCATGATCACACCGGTCTGCAGATTCTTGAGTTTGCACTGCATGTTCGCCTTGCTCTGGCTTTTGCGCCCAAACTGCGAGGTAAGCACCAGGTACGGCTGCCCGTCGATACTGACGGCGCGTCCGGGCTTGAGGTCGGTGATGGAATACATTGCCATAGCCCGGGAAGGGTAACGAAGAGGATGAAGAAGGTAAAGAGGGTGAAGAAGGTAAAGAGGAAACGAAAAAATTCCTCTTTACCCTCTTAACCGTTTCTCGCCCTCTTTACCTCACTGTGCCGCAGGTGCAGTCCCGCCGGAGGCGGTCACCTGCATCTGCACCTCCTCCGTCACCGCTCGAATCTCGCGGGTCACGCGCTGTGCGAGTCCATCGCGCGGGAGAGACTTGCCGAGCTCGCGGAGGATGCGACCGCGGTCGGGATGGTTCAGCAGAAGTCGCATCTGGTCTTCGAGAGCGTCGTACCGGGCCTTCTTCGTGCCGAAGACGAAGATGCGTCCGCGGATTTCCTGGGCTTTGGCGATCACCTGCTGCGGCGTCAGGGAACGGATGAGCACGGTCCGCGAGGGATGCTGCGGCAACACCAGATCTTTTTCGGGGACACCGAGTGTCAGACCGATGCCGAGCACCGGGCCTTCGACGGCGGCAGCCACCTGCTGCACGACCGCTTTGGCTTCGTGCCGGACGTCCGGCGCCACGAGGTTGAGGGCACCAGTTGAATCCAGCAGCGCGATGGAATCGCTGAGTTCGGAGAGCGTCTCCTTCGCATGTTCCGTATCCCCTTGCTCAGCCTGGCGCTTGGCCACAATCAGCTGATCAATGAGCGCTTCGCCCTCCACATCGGGCTTGGTGACGGTACTCGGCAATGCGGCGATGGTGTCATCGACCGCCAGTTTGAGTGCGTAGCTCGGATCGCCCGGCAGCGCTGCGGCCACCGTGGCCGGACCGGCATCGACGACTTCCGTCTGCAGCAACGACTGGACAACCGCATTCCCTCCGGAACCGCTGGCCACCTGGAGGAGCGTGTTCTTGTACTCCTGCAGTGCATCTTCCGCGGCCTGCGTCCCTCCACTTGAAATCATCGCGGCAGCTTCGTTGAGACGCGTGTTGGCCTGCGTGATGAGTTTGCGCGCGCGCTCTTCTTCACTGAGCGAGAAGAGCACATCGACCGTTTCGGCGAGGCGCTTGACGGGATACAGGCGCGAACCGGGAAGAATGCCGGCTGCCCCCGCGCGCCGCTCCTGCTGGAGCTGGGCGATCTCGCGCTGATGGGCCGCGTCGCGGCTGAGATTGCCGGCCACCCAGGCTTCCTGGAAAACGGAGGAGTCCATCTTGGTTGCAACGGGCTCATTCTCGCCACTGAGAACGGTCTGTTCCCCGGCAACGAGCGATATCTGGTGTCCGTGACGTGAGACGAGAGCGCTGCGGTCAAGCACGCGAATCACCACCTCCGTGGGAGATTGCTTAATGGAAACGCTGCCTTCGTGGATGAACACGCGCCCTTGTGACGTGAGAACCGTGATCGCGCGCACGTGCTTGGGAACAAGCCCGAGCACCCACAGCTCTCCTTCTTCGAGCGCCACCGTTGTCTCCTGCACCGAGGATTCGGGACGGTCGGAAAGATCCACAAGCTGACCGCGCGTGGAGGGCGCAAAGCGGAACACCGCGTCATCGTGCGTGACGATCGTCGCCCTACCCTTCTGCGTCTGCAAACGCGTGGGAGAATTTAAGGTGACTTCACCGGTGATCGGCTGCCATAGTGACCCGAGCAGCACTTCCACCTGCCCTTCCGGGGCAAACAGCGTGACCGGCGATACCGCGATGGAGGCGGGAGCGAGAAACAGCAGCGGGCTCACACGGGCGGCGACGAGAACGATAGCGAACGCCGCGACCCATTTAACCGGACGGGATGCCACGTACCGCGCGTAGGACGGCTCGAGACGAACGGAGAATCTACTCCACAGAAGTTCACGTGCTCCAGCTGCTGGTCTGAGCGTTCCACGAAGACGCTCCCACAGCGTGAGATGCCTGATTGGATCGATTGATGAAAGAACGTGCGACCACAGATCCCTGATGAGCCCCGACGACGGCGTCAGCTCCTCGCGAACCTGATTGAGCAGATGCGGAGCACGCAGCTGCGCGCGGATCATGCGCTTCACACGCGCTTGTGCACCGGCGTTCGGCGTGAGATTCGATGCCGCCTGCCGGAGCAGATGCTCAGATCCATTGGCCGGGGATGGAGAGTTGGACCTCATAATGGATTTTCTATCCGGATGCATGAGTTAAAACGGGAAATTTTGCCTTGTGTTACACAAAATTGAGCTAAAAAGGTGATCATCATGAACGATCGTTGATATCAGGGGGTAAAAGGGCCTCGAGTTTCCTAAGCGCCCGGAACTTGAGAATTCGCACTCCCCCCTCGGTCATCTTGAGCACCCGGGCGACTTCGTTGTGGGGGAGCTCGGCAATGTACGAAAGAACAAGAATTTCCCGGTAGCGTCGAGGGAGCTTCTCCAGTGCAGCCCGAACAATCCGCAGCACATCGCGGTTTTTGACATGCGCATCGGCGCGGTTGAGCACATCGGGATCGGCGAGGTCTTCGGAGACCTCCTCAAAATTGCGCTCATGGCGGTATGTATCGATCACCGTGTGTCGCGCGATGCGAAACAGCCACGCGCCGAACGGCACGCCTTTTTTCGTCCTGTATTGATGGATCTTTTCCCACGCCTTCACGAACACATCCGCGACGATGTCTTCGGCGATTTCCGATGGAACGCGGAACGCCGTGTAGCGGTAGATGGGCAGAAAGAACTGCAGGTACAGCTTCTCGAACGCATCGGTATCGCCGTCCTGCGCTTTGGCCACAAGCCGCTGGAGTTCGCTCTCCGGTAATTGCTGCTGCATGAGAGTTCACAGCATAGCCGTAGGGGCGTAGCACCGCTACGCCCGCGATCTCCCCAGCCCAGCACTGCTACGCCCCTTGATCACCGCCAGTACCGTGAGATCTGCGGATTCTTTCGCTCTGGATGAGCAAAACTCGCCGGTGTCACGAGAGTATTTGACCCCCCCGTACCAAGGCAGTAGGGTTGCCGCCAATCTTCTTTTCACATTTCTTTATGAGCGACATGAACACAGAGGGGCATGCAGGACGGGAGTACAGCACCGATGGACTCGATCCGAATACGCCGGAAGGTCCACGGCAAGATATGTATTCAACGGCGGATTACGGAACACCCATCTACACTCCTGCGGCAAAGTGGGGCATCGCGCGATTGCGACAACATGCGGCAGTCGAGGTGACCCTGGAACAATTACTGGAACACTTTGAAAAGAACCCCGCTCTTTTCATGGATGACGAACAACGGGATGAATACAACAAACTCCGCGCATCAGAAGCATCTTTTCTCGCCCGGTTGAATATATATCACCAGATCGAACACCTGAATCTGCTGACGCGATCCACACTTCCTGAAGCGATAAAAGACAAGGACCGCTTCGCATCGGAAGCGGATCGCAGAACTCAAGAATGGAAGGCAAATCCCAATGGATTATCGGACGATCCGGTTGATTTGGCGGGAGAGCTGCAACAAATACAGCATGCACTGAGTATCTTGCTGGAAAAGGTTCAACGGGAAATTATCCAGGATTATGCCGCCGTCGAAAAAGAAGGAAAAAGTCTGGCAGATAATCCGGAAGGTGTTCGGAAAACCTCCTCAGTGCCGAAGTTCACGAAACGGGAATACAACAAAATTCGCGATGACGAACCGACGATGGAACCGCTCATCGGGAAATTCAGTGCGATGTGCGCCGAACTCTACCGGCGGTCGGTCATCGCGGAATTTGCATTCGCGGAGGAAGCCAAAAGCAAAGTGTCGAAAAGACGACCGGCCGATAGCCCGAATGGAAAAGCTGGCGGATCCGCTGTTCACGAGGAGATAGCTGTCGAGGCAAATGCATGAATGTCACTCCCACTCAATTGTTCCCGGCGGCTTATTCGTGAGATCCAGGAACACCGCATCGATACCTTTGAGATCGAGAATCCGGCGGGTGATTGTTTCGAGAACACTCTGTTCAAGTAGATATGCATTCGCCGTCATGGCGTCGACACTGACAATCGGACGGAGGACGATCGACTGACCTCCTTTCTTGGTTCCAAATGGAAGCAGCACGACCGGGAACTGCCAGATGACGCCGTAGAGATCCGCCGCGCGCATCTCCTCACTGACGATGGCGTCCGCCTCCCGCAGAAGTTCGGCGCGCTCGCGGGTGACCGTCCCCGGCGTCACGGTGAATTCCACCGGGCGATCATGCGATGTACAGAGCAGTACACGGTTGATCTCCTTATTGGTATTCGGAATCGATGTCGCCAATGCCTTATGTTCCGGCGTCACGTGACAGGGATGCCGTGAAAAGAGCGCAACTGCATGCCGGTATGTCCTGCCGTCTCCCTGAACTCCGACAGAGCGAACGGGGAGGATCTCATGAGGCACTGAAATACTTCCATCACTTTTCACTTTTCTCTTTTCTCTTTTCACTTCGTTCGTACAAAGAATCCTCACTCCCAACCCCGGCCCAGGGAAAGGATGCCTCCACACAAGTTCCTTCGGCAGCCCCAGCTCTTCCCCCAGCATCCGGACTTCATCCTTATAGAGCTCCTTGAGCGGCTCGATCACCTGCCCCGCATCGATCATCTTCTGCACCGCATCAACGCGGTTGTGGTGCGTTTTGATTTGATCAGCATGCCGCGACCCGCCGGTTTCGATCGTATCGGGATAAATGGTGCCTTGACCGAGTAACCACTCGTCACTTTTCACTTTTAATCCTGAGCCTGACGAAGGATCACTTTTCACTCCCGTCAGCCCCATCTTCTCACTCACCCGCTGCTGAACATCCAAAAACGTCCTCCCGATGATCTTCCTCTTCTGCTCCGGATCCGTCGCGCCCTTCAAATTTTTGAAGAACTCATCCGATGCATCTTCGATATGCAAATTCTTGATCTTCAACTTCTTGAATGCCGCCCGAATCTGCGCAACTTCGTCCTTGCGCATCAATCCCGTATCGACGAGCATGCCCTGGACGCGCGATGGGCCGAGAACTTTGTTGAGTAGCGTGAATGCGACCGTGGAATCGACGCCGCCGGAGACGAGCATGAAGACTTTCTTGGACTTGCCGACCTCTTCTTTGATCTGTCCGCCGACATAATCGACGAACGAATCAATTTTCCACGGCGTCGTTTTGCAAAGAGCGACAAACTTCTTGAGCATTTCCATGCCATGCTCCGTGTGCGTCACTTCGATGTGGAACTGCAGGCCGTAGATCTTGCGGCTCTCATTGGCCATCGCAGCGACCGAACAGACGGATGACTTTGCCATCGCGACGAATCCCTTCGGAAGCTGAGTGACTTCGTCGCCGTGCGACATCCAGACGGTCATGATCTGCGGAAGACCTTTGAAGATGGGCGACTCGCCGCTACGTTCGATCATCGTGTGACCGTATTCTTTCGTTTTCCCGGGACTCACCTTGCCATTGAGCGCATGCGCGAGCCACTGATGTCCGTAGCAGAGGCCGAGGATGGGAATACCGAGCTCGAAGATGCCGTGATCTGCAGTCGGACTTCCCTTTTCGTACACACTCTGTGGTCCGCCACTCAGGATGATCCCAGCTGCACCCTTGAGTTCTTTTGCTGGAGTTTCTGAGACTCTGATCTCCGAATACGCCCCAAGACGTCGGACACGGTTGGCGATGAGATGTGCGTATTGACCTCCGAAGTCCAGGATGACGATCGAGCCCTTGTGTACCATGGAGGGATTGTAGTGAAGAGAAAGGATTTTTGGGAGAATTTGACTAAATTGATTAAAAATGTTAAAAAGTAATCATGTCTGGTGAGTGCATAACGCACAATTACCTCGGATGGGCGCAGGAACAAAGAGCCATGTCTGGTATCGATGGATTGGCTGCAAATTTTTCACGGTTGGATACTCATGAAGCCATCGGACGCATTCATCGGTTTCAAAGTATACAAATGCATGTGCTCACGCATCGGGGGTTGGATTTTTCCATTGCAATCTCCAAAGAAGTAGACGTTCTCAGAACATATCTTCAAGGCAACGGGAAGAAGGATGGACAAGAACGATCGGACCGAAAAAGGGCGCTCATGGAGATGTACCGCAAATTGCTCGACCGAGAAAACATCCCACTGACAAAAGGAGAAGAAGGGACACTGGCAGATAAATTCATGGAGCTCCAGGATTTGGAGAAAATCCTGCAGGATCCCGTGTTGCAATACTCACAATACGCCAAGGCAGAGGCGAACAAGGAGACGACGCTGACAGAATCTCCAAAGCGAATGCAGCGCGAATGGATGGACTGCCTGTTGTGCCTGTGCCGGGAACAGGCCGATCGACAAGACATTGATCGCGAGCCGACTGCAATGGAAATCGCTGCCGCGAGGAACATCGAAATCATTGCCCGTTGCTCTCAGGCGGAAATGTTGACGATTCAAGAGCAGATACAGGGAGACCAGCCCTATTTCGTACGACTGCAAGCAGAATTACGATCGCAAATGTTGTATGAACTATTCAGTATTGTGGGAAATGTTCAGGCAAAGTCACAGAGCGTGAACCGGCGATACTGCAGCAATCTGATCGCTCAGGGAATTAATCAAATTGGTCGCACTCTGAACGCGTTGGATGTTCTGGAGAGAAAGGACCCCGACAACATCATCCATGATTTCCGGATTTCGTTGATGCTGATGGATATTCCTGATCAGGAAGTTGTTGAATCGGGATATCATGTAACACCCTCTGATGTATGAACGGCTTCGCGCAACCACTGGAACGATCTGTCTGCGATCTCGCGGATTACTACACAACATATGTACAGTCCAAAAGCCAAGCCGTAGAAAATTCAGGGGAAGCGATCGCACTTGCGCGCGATCTGCATCGCATTTCCTGCGGCGCATCGAATGCGCTGGACGTGATCATGAACCTCGAAATAAACAAGCGAATCATCCGCAGACATCGAGATCTGCTCAATGCTCATGCCGATATCGAACGTCGGCTGGACAAATGGTCCGAGACGGTCAATGAGTGGGACCCTGATACGATCGAAGCGAAAGAGCTCGGCGAAGCGATGAAACACGATGCGGAAACAATCTTCCGGATTTCGGCACTGGTGAAGGATGAAAAAGCGCAAAAACTGCTCTTCATTAACAATCCTTTCCTCTCCATCCATGCTGATCTGGAAGGGCTGACCGAGATTTTGATGGAATACACCGATCTCGATGCCATTGAGAGTCTGCCATCGGTATTCCTCGAGCCACAACGGAAATTCGTGAAGGAATTCATCGGACAATATCATCTCCTTGTCCGACATTTGATGAGGAACGCGTGGTCGGATGAGCAAAATAAAAGGTACCGTGCGGCCGAACAAACAATGCCTCCGCAGCAGTTTCGCACGCATGCGAAAAGGCGCTTCGCGGCTGCGCAAGAGAATAATGTCAAACGTGCAGACGAGCTGAAGGCGCTTGTTCGGCTCTATATCACTGCCTGGCAGGCGCGGTCAGGCGTGCGCGTGGCCGTCCGCGACGAGTTCCCCGGCTCCCGCGCCCGGTTCCTGCTTACCAATGCCCAAATGGAATTGGGTGATTTAGCCAAGAAATTAGAGGAATCTTCATAATTGCTTCTTTACTCTCTGATCTCATGCGCAACATTATCCTCAGCACTGGCGCGCTCTGTGCGGCGATCGAACAGGCAACGAAGCCGGAGAGAATCGTTGCTGACCTGGAAGCACCTGGAGCCGTGAAAGTTGCCAATCTGGTTCAGTTCAAAATAGCTCTGCTGCGCGTCATAGAAAATGTACGAGACGTGGTGGATAACAATGTAACGATGGCACTTGGCGCTGCAACGACTCTCACAATCCTTACGGACATGCGTGAATTTCGCCGGCTTCTCCCGAAAAAGCAGGACTTGCTACACGATCCCGTCATTAAAACAATTCTGCACATTCGGTGCAATAACAGACTCATGCAAATGGCTCTGGAGACATTCCCTAATCATCCGGGAATCATTGATGCACTTGATTGGAAACATACTCTGCAACTGGCTCAAACGGAGGAAGATTTGGAGAAATTTGATGCTACGAATACCCATGCCGTATAGGCCACTGCGGCGTCTTCCCAGGCATGGAGGAATAACGCGGCGATGCTGATGCCCAAGAAGAAGAGAAAAGTGAAAAATGAAAAGTGAAAAGTTCGGGTTTCGCCATTTTTCACTTTTAATCCTGAGCCTGACGAAGGATCACTTTTCACTGCAAGTCGGCTCAGCACAACTCCCACCAAACATATGTACAAAAGAAAGCCGAGCACTCCCATTTCGACGCCGACTTGGAGATACCAGCTCTCGGGCAGCAGGGCACAGTCGCAGTGATGATTCGCCGGCTGTACCTGCGTTTGCCCCACAAAGACGCAAAGTGTCGGGGCATTCTTCGCCCACGAAGGATCATTCCCTGGCTCTAGGAACACGCATGGCTCATGCGTGCGGTTGGCGGCGGGCCCAGCCGCACCCAGACCCATGCCCAGCGGATAGCGGATCATCTCGTGGATGGCCTTCAGCGGCCGGACGATGTGCTCGCGCGTGGAGGTCGCGCGCAGGAAGACCGACGGGGCGATGAGGGATGCCGCGACTCCGGCAATGGCAAGGATCGAGACGATTCCGATGAGTGCATCGCGGAACACACGTCGGGGGAGATGTTTCGAACCGACAACAGCAGCGATCACAAAGGCGCCGATCCACGCAGAGCGCGAGAAGGTAAGCATCAATGCAACAATGAGACAGACACCGAACATCATCAAAATTCTTGATTCATGCTTCTTGAATTTTTTTGACTGAAAAATTCGTGTCGCGAGGATGCTCAGAGGAATCAATAACCAAATGCCAAATTGATTTGGTCCGCTGAACGTACTCTGCACCCGCCGGATTGCGCTGCCACTGATTTGCTGGAACGCCGCGAGCGGACCATTGGGTAGATACAACGAATGTGCGTCGCTGTAGCCGAGAAGGCGGAAGTACCCTTTGGGAGCGAAGACCGTGAGGATGCCATAAAGCGCGACAATTCCGGCCACCCACAGGAGCGCGCCTTCGGCGCGCGCACGGAATTGATCAGACCATTGGACTCTCCGCAGTACCAGAAACGCAATGAGAGGAATAAAATCGTATTTGAATCCGAGCACCAACCCAGTCGTCGTCATCCAGGGGCGGTAGAAGAAGAGCGTGATCCCAATTCCAATGAGTATGAGGATAAAAACATCAATCAAATCTATTAAAAAAATATTTTTCACTTTTAACTTTTCACTTTTCACTCTCATGAAGATCTCTCCTGAGCTAAAGAGAAGTATTGGGCCTAAGAGTATCTCTTTCCAGATCGCGAGTGCTGGCATTGGTGCGTGACCTGGACCGAGCAGGAATTTCGTCCCCACCGTCACGAGGAGAGCGTGGAACGGGAGGAGGGCGATGAGAACGAGTGTCAGTTGTTCACGGAAACGTTGCACAGAGAAAAGTGAAAAGTGAAAAATTGAACGTTGGACCTGAGTATAGAGTACATTTTTCACTTTTCACTTTTAATTTTCCATTCAGAGCCGCAACCTCCCCTCCTCATTCCTGAACGGATCCCCTTCTTTCAGAACCTTCTCGATGACATCAATGCACTTTTTTGAGACATCCTTGCCGTAAATTTTCGGTGCTTTGCGCATCTGCTTATTATCCCAAGCAAATTCGATGATCTTCTTGATGATGCCTGCATCCACCGGCGGCGCGATGATGTTGCCGCCGCACAGGATCGACTCGCTGCGATCGGATCCGAACCGCAGTGTGACGCACGGAATGCTCATCGCGTTCATTTCCTCCTGCATCGAGCCCGAATCCGTCGCGCAGACGGCGGCTTTACTCATCGCAGCGACAACGTCGACGTACTCTGCCCACACGGGGGAGTAGATGAAGTTCGGATGCGACTTCGCGAGAGCTTTGACTTCGTCTTTGAGCCCAAACCGCTCGAATGCGGCCTCCGTTTGGATCATCGAAATCAGCAGAACCTTTCTCCCGTCTTCGACCAATCCCTTCATCGCACCGTAGATCGCGCGGAAGCGCTTCTCGCTCAGACAGTTCTCCCGACGATGGATGCAAAAACGGACAAAATCTCCATCCTTGAGAGTCGAATGACGATCAAAGACCGTTGATTGATCGATCCGCTCCATCGCCTCCATCGTGGCGTCGACAACGGAATTGCCGACAACGAAAATCCGGTCATCGGGGAAGCCTTCACTGAGCATGAACTCGCGATCAAGTTCAACCGGAGCCAGATGAATCCCCGTTGCAGCCTCACTGCACCGCGTGTTGAACTGTTCCGGGTAGGGCTCGAGTGATCCGCGTTCCCAATTCTTGCGATCTTGAAGAAAGTGATGCCACGCTTTCACGTCAAACTGCCCCCCTTTCGAGCTGGGGGCCTGCCCCGCACCGGAGCGAAGCGACTGGTGCGGGGTGAGGGCAGGAAACAATGCATAATTTGGCGTGAGGGTTCGTATACCAGCCTCAACGTGAACAGACGCAAACTGATGACAGAATCCCGCGTTGCTCGCCGCCATCGCCGTCGTCGTGTCGCCATGCACGTAGGGGATGACGACCTTTCCCCTCTTCTTCAACTCACCGATGACGTACCCAAGCCGCCCGATGATCTGACTGACGACTTCGTACATCGTGCCACGGACGTTGAGGTTGAAGTCCGGCTGCACGCCAAACTCCTTGAGCATCCCGCCGCTCAGATTCTCATCATAATGTTGTCCTGTGTGCCCGAGTACAACGCAATGACCTCTTTTCTGAAGCTCCCTATAGAGAGGAACCTGCTTGATGATGTCGGGCTTGGTCGCAATGAGGATCAAGTGAACGTGCTTGTCCTTATGGGACGCAACCTCGTCCAAGAAAGCCGGTGAGCGGTACACGATCTCTTGCACCTTTTGAGCATACCGGAGCGGTGATGATGACACGAGCCCTAAACCCCATTGACGGCTTGATAGAGCGGAATACCATACCTGACCTTATGGTTCTTATTCCCACTGACGCGCATTCTTGGATTCTCGAAATCTCCGCACATCCTATCCATGACGGATGCACGGACAAATTAACGGTAGACAAGTCTCATGCACTGCGTGGACGTGCCACGGTGCTGCTCGACATGAACGGGCTTTTGCAGCCTTCCCTCGTTCCATTCAAAGATGTGAGCTCGGTCGGACTTCACAGAGTTAATGTGACCGATGCAGTCGCCAAAAAAATAAACGCTACACTAGAAGAAGCTTTCCGCGGCGACGTCACATTGAAAAAAGATTTTTAATCACGTCATTTCCTTCGGAACCGGCAGCCCAGGCATCGTGAGACATCACACTCTCCCTTTTTCCACCGTCGTTTCGGTCTGCGAGGCGCCTTTGGTGACGATTCCGGGAATTTGTCGCACTTCCCGCTTCGTGATGTTTCCCTGTGCGTCGAATGTGTAGATGT
>JAHFJP010000006.1 GCA_023245765.1 Candidatus Peribacteria bacterium | reverse complement strand
GGCTTATCGACGATATTGCTATAGATGAACATCGGCAGGCCAACGAAGAAGGCGATGATCACTCCCCAGAAAACGCCCTCCGCGCTCAGTCGTTCCCAATAAAGACTCAGGATGGTCGGAACCATCACGCACGCGGCGACAGTGTTAAAGACCCACCAGAGCTGCTGCAGACCGAAGTGGGGAATGTAGATGACTGCAAGCGCTACAAGGAATCCTGCGATCGTGAGCCAGATCATTGTTGCGCGTGATCCCCTCAGACGCCGCATATCCAGGTGATACTTGGCCAATTTCTCCGCATCCGAGAGCGGTTCACCTTTCTCATATCTCAGCATCAAATCATGTTCTTTCTCGGTGTATTTCATGACATCCGTGGCGTACAGACTCGCCGCTGCATTCATGCCCGAATCCAGTGTCGAGCTCAAAGCGCAGAGGAGCATGATCACGAAGAAGAATACGGTCCAGAGTGGCAGCAACCGACTCACGACAACGACGCCAATCAGAGAAGCATCGACGCCGGGAGGAACGGCAGCGGCAATCTTTGGGTCAGCTCCGATGAAACCGAGAATCCCGAGGAGAATCGGCACGAGACCGAATGCCAAGGCTCCGAAGATGAACGCTTTGCGCAGGTCACCTTTCTTGATGGCGAACCCACGCTGCCAGTACTGCTGATCAGAGACCGATCCCGCGATGAGTCCGATGGAGGTAACGATGCCGAGGGAGAAAGCGATCGACGGATCGAGCACGTTCGTACTGCCCGATATGCCTGCAAGCCCCGCGTGAACACTCTCGATTCCGGCGGTTGCGATAGCCCAGGGAATGAGGATGAGTAACGCAATAATGATGAGCGCCAATTGCAGGAAGTCCGTGATGATGGACGATTCGAAACCGGAAACGAGCGTGTAGATCAGCGGAATGGCACCGAGAATTGCGATGGTCACCACCGCGGTCGCTTGATACACAGGAATGCCGAGGAGAAGCGCCAGGACGTTGCCGCCCGCGTAGAGCTGTACCGTGATCGACATCAATTGGTAGAAGAAGAACGGGAAGAGATACAGCGTGTGCACCTTTTTGCTCTGCAACTTGAAACCGATCCACTGGGGAAGTGTGTATCCGTAGGGCATCCTCTCCCGGATCCGGGGAGCGAGGATCGCGAAGATGGCCAGCGCGGCGATGTTCGGCACCGTGAACCAGAAAAGTCCCGCAAGTCCGTGCTGGTAGGCAAACAGTGTCGACACGAAGACGGCCGGCGCCCAGATCCAGGATGCAGCAATGCTAGAGCCTCCAAAGAACCAACCGACTTTCCGTTCGCCGATGAGGAAATTCTCAACGGACGTTCTGTTCTGCCACCACGCGAAGAGGTACGTTGCTGCAAGCATCACAAGGCCAAAACCTAAGAGAAGGAGATAGGTAGCGCCTGGTGAGAGAGTGACGAGAGAATTCATATAATATAATAAAATAAGAAGAAGTCAATTTTAAGACTTTCTACGAGAATTGGGAAGATGCACTCGTGGTGGCAGTCGCCACCACTGCGTGCTATACTGCTTCAATGGCCCTCGAACTCTTTCAGGATCTCGGCTTGAGTGTGAACGAAGCGCGGGTGTATCAGGCTCTGATCACGTACGGTGGCTCAGGTGTTTCGACAATTTCCCTCCGTGCAAAAATTCATCGGCGCAATACATACGACGCGGTGCATCGTCTGATTGAGAAGGGATTGGTCTACGAAGTCTTTCAGCAGGGTGAGACTGTCTACGAGGCCGTCGCTCCGGGAAAGCTGATGGAATTCGTCAAAGAGAAGGAGTTGAAGCTCACGTCCGCGATGCCGCAATTACTCTCTACCTACCGTTCTCATCGAGCCCCGCAACGCGCCTATATCTACAAAGGATTGGAGGGGATGAAGAACTTCCTCCGGGAAGCCCTGAAGGTCGGCGAAGACATGTATGAATTCGGAGCGAAGGGCGGGTGGTTCGATCCGCGGCTTGAAACCTTCATTCAGTGGTTTCTGGCCGAAGCGAAAAAGAAGAAAATGAAATTCCATCATATCTTCGACTGGGAAGTGCAGACCAAGGTTCCGCACGTCCCGAAGCTGGTAGGGAAGCCCTATAAGTTCGCGCCGAAGAAGTACACGAGCGAATCGGCTATCGAAGTCTTCGGCGATCACGTGGTCACATTCACCGGTCTCGGCTTCGGCAAGCTCGAAGACGATCTCACGGTCTTCGTCATGGTCAGCCCCCGTCTCGCGGAGAGTTACCGCACGTGGTGGAAGATGATGTGGGACCTGCTTCCGAATCCTGAAAAGAAGTGAACATCGAGCGGACAGACAGCCTTCGTGGTGAAGTGATGCTTCGCTTCGCTCAGCATGACAGAGACTTTTTTTTAATGAGTGACCCTTCGCTCCGCTCAGGGTCTTTGCAATTCAAAAATTTTCACTCCTCGCCGCTCCAATTCCAAAATAATTTCCGTGTTCACTGAGTTTTCAGTGACGAAACGCTTGTAGTCTTCGATGTTATCCGGTTCTCCAAGCAATACTCTTCGCGCACGCTGTTCGAACGATTGCTCAAAACCTTCACGGCAATGTCTATCCAGGCCTTCTACGGCTTTCTTGATAACAACTTCGCGAAAATCCGGAGTGAGGAACCTGCGTGGAACAATGAAAAAATTCACTTCAACGTCATTCACTCCTTTCGTTGTCCGATCATAGTGTTCAGTCACTCTCCTCCGCATTTCGCGGGTTGCGGGCGTTTCAGGGTCGGTTGCGCAACTCCATATGCACATGCTTAGAGAGGCAAGCCCTGCAAGACCAAGACCGGTTCTGATGGCAGTTCTTCGGGTCATCGACGAGCCTGAATCTGAAGTTTCGAGACTCATTAGTAGACTTCTTTAAGATAACACTCCTCACATGCAATCACTTCCGGTCGGTCTGGAGCGTATGTCGACTGCAGTTCTCTTTTGCACTTCGCACACTCGCGCTTCCAGAGCTTCCGCGGATTCCTCAACTTCATCCGCTCCGCATGTCGACAATCGGGGCAGTGATGCGGGACGGGGAGAATGTGTTTGCGGTAGTAGCTGAGTTCCTGCGGGATGACACGGTAGTTCTTGGTGCATGTGGCACAGGCCAGGATTTCTTGCGTCACAGAATCGGGGACCTGATCGATACGATCGGGGAGTGTGTAGGTCTGCGGCTTGTAATCCCGTGCATCTTTATCGCGCCAGTGGAAACCCTGCTTTTTAGCTTCTGCTTCGGATAACGGGAAGTACTCGGATGCGAGGGATTCGTTGTAGCCGAAGGGGGAGTACTTGGCCGGAAGGTACTGACCCCATTCGCCGTTCTTCTCCATCTGCGCGATGATCTTCGGCACCAGTTCTTCGTACTGTTCTTTCGTGTACTGCTTGTTGAAGATGCAGAACTTCTTGCGCGTCAGTCCGTTACACGCGAAACAATCTGAGCAGTTGAAGCAGTGGTCGCAGTACAGGAGACGCTGCGAGTGGAAGACGAACAAGCAGAAGGCGACCGTGTGCACTTCGATCGTTCCGAGCGTCATGTAGCAGAGCTCCGGCTTCAGATACATGTTGGAGCAGTCGTAGATGTCCTTTACGTTCACGCCGACCGTCACGTAGCGGCAGTCCTGGCTCTCGTTGACGTCGTAGCAGTCTTTGCAGCTCTTGGAATTTTCAATGTAGTCTCCGGTGCAGTCCTGACAGTTTACGATATTGGAGTACTTGTGGACCATCGAATGCATCATCTTCTTCCGTAGTTCTTTCATCTTCCCGATCCGCTCGAAGGAACCGCGGAATTCGGAGAGGCGCTTCTCGTATTCATCTTTGCCCAGTGGCTTATTCATGAAGTGATATTCCTTGTGGTTCAGGTTTGTGCAGAGGCAGCAGTTGCTGCAGCCGCTCAGGTTGCTGGAGAAGTAGCAGTCGCGGCAGTTGGTACTGAACGCGAGCCACTGGCAGTTGTAGGAGTCATAGACCGAGAAGCACTCGTAGCAGAGCTGCGAATTGTAGAGATAGCTGCAATCGATTGAGTCGCTGCACTTCTGTAGGAGCTTGCCGTAGTAGCAATCCTCGCAGTTCTCCGACGAATTGATCAGATAGCAGTTCTTGCAGTATGCGGTGCCCGTGGAGAAGCCCGAGTTTTCATTCGCAAGCGTGATGAGCGCCATGCGCGGTACATCCTTCTGCAATTGCGCAAACTGCTCGAAGAATGGTTTCTTGAAATCGAAGTCCCGGCCGTAGATCAGCGGATCGAAGGCATCACTGCGCCATTCATTCTGATCGTAGATCACATACGGTTCACCCCAGAGCGGTTTTTCATTCATGATCGAGACGATATCTTTGCCGCTAAATGCCGAGCGGACTTTGTAGAGGTACTGCTCGTTGCGGTAGACCGTCCGGTTCTTCAGTCGGCAGTCTGGACACTGCACGGGGAGCGGGGGAGTGATGGTCTTCTTGCCAAAGGCGAAGACCATGCGCTTCACGAATTCCTGCTCATCCTGGTGGATGAGGAAGGCATTGCCGCAATTGGCGCATTTTCGTTCCATCAATTGAACAGAAATAATGGCTACAAATAGCCTGCAAAGCATATTCTGTTGTGCTACACTCAGCTACTGTTCTTCTTTAAGAACAACAGGATTCCGATGCTCAAAGAGTACCTCTCCACCCTCGGCTTTAACGACAAAGAGACAGCGCTCTACATGGTTCTGGCGGAAATCGGAGTCCAACCGGCGTCCGTGATCGCGCGGCGGTCCAACCTCGACCGCGTGACGGCGTACAAGCACCTCAAGAAGCTTGCGGAGAAGGGGCTTGTGAAAGTCTATTCTCGCAACGGCATCCAGTGTTTCGGCATCGAGAGCTTCGAAGCGCTGGAATCGTACGTCGGAGAACACGTCCAGAGTTATTCTGATCTGCAAAAGCGCTTCCCGATCATTGCCAATGCCCTGCGCTCACTCCGCGGGAGCGAAGATGCCGTCCCGCGACTTCAGATCTTTGAAGGAACCGCCGGAATCAAAGCTCTCTTCCGCGACATGCTCCATACAGTGAAGCAGGAGAACGTCCGCCAAGTGCGACTCCTCAGTTCCAATACGTTTGAAGAATGGCTCAGCGATGCGGCGATGCAGAGGATCGTCGATGGTTTCTTCACGGATCTTCGCGAACAGAAAGTCAGCGTTGAACTATTCGAAGTCACCGGCGGTCTTGTTCCCGAGCGCCTACGCAAGCTTTCCGGAAAAGACATCTCCGCTTCATCATCACTGGTCACGCATGGGTCCACGAATATCTTTCTGATCGGTCATACGGTCTACCTCGCTTGCTACAAAGGAACACAAATTGGATTGAAGATGACGCAGGCGGAGTTGAGTCAAATCTTCCACTTCTTGTTCGATCTTGCGGGAAAGATGGGGGAGTAGGGGTTCCTCGTACAGGAACTAATACACTTCTTTGAGGTAGCAATCCTCGCAGTAGATCTTCTCCGGACGATCGGGGGCGTAGCTCGTCTGCATCCCTTTACTGCACTTCATGCATCTTCGATTCCAGAGCTTGCGGGGATTGCGCCAGGTAATGCGCTGGTGATGTCGTTCATCCTGATGCAATCGGGGGACCGGGAGATGCAGTTGTTTATAGAAATCCAGTTCTTGTTTGATGATGCGGAAAGGCTTGCCTGTTTTTTCACAGGTAATCGCCCAATTCAGAATGTCGTCCGGAATATCGTCGATGGAATCCGGCAGTTTCGCTGCGGGGATCACCTTTCCCGCTTTCGGGGTTTCATCAATGTCGTGCTTCCACCGCCAGCCGCGCTCCAATGCCTGTTTTTCGGTGACTGGATAATACTGTTGCGCCACTGTTTCGTTATACGCAAATGCCGAGAGATTTGTGGGGAAGAACTGGCACCATTCTGCAGTCTTCTTCATATGCTCAACGATACGAAGAGCCAGTGTTTCGTATTCTTCTTTGCTGTATTGCGTATTCAATATGCAGAATTCTTTCTTCCGCATACCCACGCAGCCGAGCATGTTCGCACCTCCTTGGAGGCAGTATGCGGAATGGAGAATATCGCTTGCAGAGTTGCCGACGTACCAGCAACCGGCAAGCCCGCGAGAATCCGCTCCCGCGTATGCACAATCATAGGCGGTATTCAGGCGGTCACCCCACGCATCGAGGTCAAAGCAATCTGTCGCGCCCATCGGACAATTGGTGCAGTGGCGGCAATCGCGCATATCATCGCAGTCAAAGCAGTCGAAGACATCCTTGCAGTTGGAAAGATTATCACCCCGCACATGTTCATTCATCGTTCCACGGACTGCGCGCCGGGGATGAAGCAGGGAAAATTTTGACGCTTGCTCCTGGAGGCTTTTGTACCCGGTCCATGTATGCACTCCGCTCGATGAGAGAAAACGTTCATACTCCTCTTTCGTGTGTGGCTTATTGAAGATGTGATACTCCTTCTCCACGAGATTGACGCAACCAATGCAATGCCGGCAACCCCGGCAATCGAGGAGAAAGAAAGATTCCGAACAGTTGCTGCAGAAACGACAGCCCACGAGGCTGTAGCCGTGGAGGCAGTGAACGCAGTCGTAGCAGAGCTCGGAATCCTTGAGGTAGAAGAAGTCGCAGCAATTGCGGATGCGGGCGAAGACTTCGCCGTAGTAACTGTCCTGGCACTGTTCGCCGTCGAAGAGGAGATAGCAGTTTTTGGACATGTAGACGTCGTGAACGTAGTCGCTGTTCATGTTCAGTCCGATTGTCAGCACCGCCATCTTGGGAACGACACGGAACAATTCCTGAAATTGCGGAAAAAACGGTCGCTGAAAATCGAAAGGCCGGCCGTACGAGAGTGCGTCCCATGCATCACTCCACCAACAGCGCGGGCAGTACACTGTGTACCCTTTGTCGGAAGAGTAGATGGAGATGATGGAGCTTTTGCACAAATTGCACGTTTGCTTGTATAGATGGCGTTCGTTGCGGAACGCAAGACGGCGTTGCTGGCGACAGTCCGCACAGATCAACGGGGGCGGTATTGCGTGTTTCTTCCCCGCGATCACCGGTGAAATCCTGTCGTAGAAAGCAAGATCATCCTCACTGACCTCGAATGCCGCTTTGCACCAGAGATTTGCGCAGATCGTTTTCATGAGGCGTTAGTAAACCATCTTCAAGTAACACTCTTCACACAAAACGACTTCCGGCCTCTTTGGATCATATGTCGACTGAATCTCCTTCGAGCACTTTCCGCACTTTCTCGTCCAGAGCTGGCGGGGATTGCGGTGGGTGATGCGATCGGTGTGCCGCTGATCAAAGCAGCGGCGGGGAATCGGGATGCCGAGATCTCTGTAGAACGTCAGTTCCTGCGGGATGATCTTGTATGCCTTGCCGGTGACTTCGCACCGGAGAATCTGCTGACAGATCGTATCGTCGATGTCGCTGATATCATCGGGGATCGGGACGGCCGGTCCGGCGGATTTATTGTTCTCCTCTTCGTCCAACCAGGACCATCCCTTTACGGTAGCGTCTTTCTTCGTCAGCGGGAATTCCTCCTGCGCCTGAGATTCGTTGTAGGCGTAGAGACTCATCGCTGCCGGAACGTATTGGCCCCATTCACCAGTTTTCGTCATGTGATCGATCAATCGCGGGAGCAGTGCTTCGTATTCATTCTTCGTATACTGCTTGTTCAAGATGCAGTACTGCCCGCGCTTGAGGCCAACGCAGCCAAAGCAGTCGCGGCAGTTGAGCATGCACATGTCGCAGTAGTACAGATCCGATCCCCCGTAGGAGTTCATGTTGAAGGCCGAGTGCTGCGGCATGGGGAAGCACTCGCAGTTCTCGTACCCGAATTCCCCCATGAAATAATTGCAATCCACCGCGTCAACCACCTTGAAGGCCCCTGCACAGTACCGGCAGTCTTTGCCCTCTGTCAGTTCGTAGCAATCTTTACAGTTCTGGCACTGACTCAGAAGATCTCCTGTTGAATCAATGACGGTGCCCTGGATGCGCATGGCCGGCCGCGGCGCCTTCGCGAACAGTTTGGCGAACTGCTCCTTGGCCGCCTCGTAATTCTTGTGCGACGTCAGCGGGAATTCCTTCAGGCGCTTTTCATACTCCTCTTTGGTGTACTGGACGTTGGCGATGCAGTGCTTCTTGTTGCGGAGTCCCCAGCACATCAGGCAGCTCTGACAGTTGCGGCAGTCGAACAGAAAGGCACTGTCGCTGCACTGGGAGCAGTGCAGGGCGTTGCGGCAACGATAGAGTTTTTTGGAGAAGAAACATTCATAGCTCTGCTCGCATTCGTCGATCATCAGGTTGTCGCAGCAGTTTTTGCTGCGCTCGATCCAGACGCCGTACGCGCAATCCTGGTCGAAGTCCGCAGAGAAGATCAGATAGCAGTTCTTCAGGTGCGACGTGTTGCCGGTGTAGTCGCTATTCTGGTTATTCTCCTGCTGGAGCGCCATCCGCGGCACGACTGTCTGCAATTCCCGCAGTTGCTCGAAGAACGGCCGCGAGAAGTCGATGTCCTTTGCGTGCGCCTTCGCGTCCCATCCGTCGCCCCACCATTCCGTCTTGTCGAAGACGACGAGGTTCTTGTCCGGCGAATAGATCGAGATGATCGGCTTGCCGGTCTTGGCGCACGTCCGCTGGTAGAGCCGCTTCTCATTGCGGTGCGTAAAGCGCCGCTGCCGTCGGCACGTTGGGCAGAAGGTCGGAGGGGGAATCAGGTGCTTTTTTCCCGCGATGACCGGCGAGATCCTTTCGATAAAATCGAGATCGGCATGCTCGATCGTGAATGTGCCGGAGCAGTGGGGGCAGGTGGATTGCATCAGATGAAGTCTAGCATGGTTCACATCATCCGCATGATCTCCTTCTTGAGTGCGAAGAACTCATCCGAGAACTTCAGTTCATGGTTTCGGCCGGGTCCGAAAGGGATCTTGAATTCCTGTTTGATCTGTCCCGGCCTCGGAGACATCAAAAACACACGATCGGAGAGGAAGATCGCTTCTTCGATGTCGTGCGTGACGAAGATGACGGTCTTGCTGTCTTTGACCCAGAGGTCCGCGAGAAATTCCTGCATCTGCGACCGCGTTTGCGTATCGAGTGCGCCGAAGGGCTCATCCATCAGGATGATCTGTGGGTCGCTGGCCAGCGTTCGGGCGATTGCGACGCGTTGCTTCATGCCGCCGGAGAGTGTCATCGGGTACGCCGTCGCGAACTTCTCCAAACCGGTCAGCTTCAGGTAGCGTGAAACGATGTCCTGCGTCTCCGCATCGGATTTGCCAGCGAAGCGCAGGCCACTGCCGATATTCTCCTCCACCGTCATCCACGGGAAGAGCGCGAAGTTCTGGAAGACCATGCCGCGCTCGCGGTCGGGGCCGTGGACGGGATGGCCGTTGAAGACAATGTGCGATCCCGCGGAGGTCTCGAGCCCCGCGATCATCCTGAGGAGCGTGGTCTTGCCGCAGCCGGACGGACCGACGATCGAGACGAATTCCTTTTCGCTGATCGTCATCGAGATATCATCGACAGCCGGAACGACAGCGCCGTCCGCCGACCGGAAGCTCTTACTGACATGGATGAGTTCAAGCATGGTGCTCGAGCTTGGGAGCCCAGGGGAAGAAGACGGGGTAGAGCAACTTCATCGTGATGTCGGTGATGAGTCCCAGAATGCCGATGGTCAGAATGCCGGCGACCACGTTCGGCGTGCGGAGCAATCGTTGCGCTTCGACGATGATCAAGCCGATGCCGGAGCTGGCACCGACGATTTCCGCAGCCATCAGCGCCGTCCATGCCCAGCCGATGGAGATGCGCAGGTCATCGTAGATTCGTGGCTTGATGTAGGGGAAAATCACGCGCGTGATGATGTGCCAGCGCGTCGCGCCGAGCGTCTGTGCCGATTCGATAATCTCCTTGGGCGTGAACGACACGGAGTTGGCCACCATCAGCACGAGCTGAAAGAACACGGTCTGGGAAATCACGATGATCTTCTCGGTCTCGCCGACCCCAAACCAGAGGATGAAGAGGGGAATGAGCGCGGGATTCGGAATGTAGCGGATAAAGTCGACGACGGGTTCGAGCAATTGGCTCGCCCGGCGGCTCAATCCCAATGCGATGCCGATCGGGATCGCGAGCATGACGGCAATCACAAATCCGATGATGATGCGCAGCGCGCTGATGCCGATGTCCCAGAGGAAGCCCCGCTGCACGAAGAGCATGACTGCTCCGTGAACAAGTTCACTCGGTGTCGGCAGGAAGACGTCGCTGACGAATCGCGTGTACGTCACTGCGCTCCAGATCACGAAGATAACCGCGAACGACAGCGAGCCGAGGCCGACGGAGGCCCACTTACTTCGACGCATGCAGGCTCTGGAGAATCGATCCGTCGATGGCGGGATCCAGATCAAAGTCGTTCTGGGTCTGGCCGGTTTTCTTGTAGATTTCCACGAAGGTGTTCGCCGTATCGTAGATACTCGGCGTCGATCCCTTCGTGAAGTAGCTCACATTTTCCTCATATGTCGGCCACTTGATTCCAGAGATCTGATCGGCGAACTCTGCGGGGGTATCCGAGTAATATTTCGCCATGATCGCGTTCGACTCCTCCGTGTGTGCCCTCCAGTACTCGACCGCTTTGAACCATCCGTTGACGACATCACGGACAACTTCAGGATGCGCCGTGAGGTAATCTTTCTGAATCGAGAGGATGTCGACGATGACGCCGGGAGCATCTTTGCTGCTGATCAGAATATGACCGTTGCCGCGATCCTTCGCTTTGGACAGCCACGGTTCGAACGTCACGGCGACGTCGGTCTTGCCCGCGACGAATGCCGCTCCCGCGGCCCCGGCCTCGGTATCCACTGTGTGCACGTCCGCGAACGCGATGCCGTTTTTCTCGAGCAGATAGTTGAGCAGCGCTTCACTTGCGTAGTTCTTCTGTACGAGGACGGTCTTCCCCTTCAGATCCTGGAGCGTCTTCACCGCATCGACCGCGACGATGCCGTCCGCGCCGTTACTGAAGTCCATGCCGCTGACGGCAACCGTCGGGACGCCTTCGTCCCGGTCGAGGACCAGCATGTCCACCGTCTCGGCGATGGCCTGGAAATTGCCGCTCTTGATGCCGGTCTTGCGCACGGCGACGTCGGGACTCACATCGATCGAGACGTCCGCATTTCCGAAGAATCCTTTTTCCTTGGCGAGGTAGAGCGGCGCGTAGCCGAGCCACGTATCGACATTGATCTTGAAGGACAACTTCGCACCCGTAGTAACGTCACCGGTGAGTTTCTTGCTGCATCCGGCAAGTGTCAGACCGACGACCGGAATAATGAGGACAATCGCGGCGAATCTGCTGAGGGTATTCATGTGAGAAAAGGGGAAACGGAAGCCGTATACTCGCGTGTATGTCCTATTTGGTCAACAATGTAAAATGAATAAGTAAAAATACTTGTTCGAATGTCTACATTGCGATAATATTTACATGTCGATAATTTCCGACAACATCTATGAATACCCTGTTTTCGAAACTCGGTCTCACGAAAAAGGAAGCAGATGTCTTCCTCAAATTACTCTCGCTCGGGGGGCAGCCCGTCAGCGTGATCGCCAAGCATGCCGGCATCCCGCGCTCGTCGATGTACTTCGTGCTCGAGAAGCTCCGTGAGCGTCGCCTCATCGAGGAATTTGAGCGTGCGGGAGTCAAATACGTAAAGTGCATTCCGGTTCGCGACATCGCAACGGTGCTCAAGGCCGAAGAGCGCAATCTCCAGCACACTCTTGCACTCCTTGAAGAACAACTGCCCGCGCTGGAATCCCTCGAGAACACGCTCAGTGTCACACCGAAGGTGAAGTTTTCCGAAGGGAAGGACGCCGTCATGAAAATTTACGAATCCCTATCACAGGAGAAGGAATTCTGCACGTTCTTCAATCCCGCGGTCTTCGGCACGGTCGTCGATGCGTCACTCAACACGATTCCCGCCATTCTGCGCGAGAGCGGCGGCCGCGCGCGGGAGGTCGTCGTCGATAGTCCCGAAGCCCGGCAGTACCAGAAAAAATTCCACTCCGAACGACACAAGATCAAACTGCTCTCCAAGGGCGCAACGTTTCTTTCCGACTGCATCATCTGTAAGGATCGTATCTGCATGGTCACGTACGGAGAGAACCAAGTGGCCGCGATCGAGATCTTCGGCAAAACGCTCGCATCAACGCATCAGACGATGTTCGAGGAACTCTGGCGGCATCTCCCCGCGTGATTCAGGCAGCACCCAGGTAGAAAAGAACGTTATTATGTATGTTCGGCTGATTGGCGGCCAAACTGACAGAACAGGGCAGGCTGTTGCCAGTTCCGATTCTGTCGATTTCATAATCGATGCGGAGAATCCGTGAATGAAACTGATCGAGGATGGCCTTTCCATCGGTTCTCTGTACGAGATGCCAATGCAGATCCTGCAACACTGTCATTGTCTTTTGACGAATGGTATTTATTTGATCGATGATGCTCTCACATGCGCTCTCGGAAAGTCTGACGACATTCGTAAATATTTTTCGTAAAACACCCGGTCCCTGCTCAACGAATGCCTGGATGGAATCGCATCGACCCAGAACCCTCCCGCAATTGATCATTATCCTGTGGTATTCATCCCGTTCAATTTTCCACTCAGGAGCCCTGTCTCTCTGCGGGCGTGGCAAAGATCGTTTATTGGAAAATGCCGTCTGAACGTCGCGCATATCCGGCAACGGAATGGGATTCATTCCTGTGTATCCTGATTCGTGCAATGACATGTACAGAGGTATGCCAGAAAATGCTCTCCAAACGCAAATATTCGCGCTGCCTTCATTCTGTCGAGCTTTACCCAGGCCGAAAATCCGACGATACTCTGCGGGCATGCCCATCTCCCGTGATCGTATCCTGTACAGTGACGACGCTATTCTGGCCGTCAATAAGCTCAGTGGTGAATTGGTAGTAAAAGGATCGGGCAAGGTGCAGAAGCTGCCGCTCTACGATTTCCTCAAGAAGGAATATCCCGGAATTCATCCGCTGAACCGCCTCGACTTCGAGACGTCGGGAATCGTCCTCTTCGCACGGAATAAAAAGGTGCTCGCGGATGCTCTCGCATCCAAATTCAAGGGCTGGAAGAAGACCTACCGGACACTCATCGCCGGGAGAATGGACCGGGATCATGGGGAGATCAAGATTCCGCTGCCTGCGCGCAACAAGAGCGAAGGAAACATTCCCGCAACAACCCGCTACAAAGTCCTCCGGCGCTTCGCGAATGCCAGCGACATGGAAGTGGAGATCGAGACCGGCCGCCAGCACCAGATCCGCCGCCACTTTTCGCTGATCAAGTATCCGCTCGTGATGGACGATGTGTACGGTAACGAAAAGTTCAACAGGACATTCTGCCGGCAGACGGGGTACAGACGATTTTTCCTCCATGCATGGAAAGTCTCCTTTCCGCATCCGGTGACGGGCAAGGAGGTCACGATAGAGGCTCCGATGCCGAGGCCATTTGAGGAGGTTTTAAAGAAATTGGGATAGGTGCACTCTCCTGCGGGTCGAAGACCCGCGCTGGGCGTGCGCAGGTCGTAGACCTGCGCTATTGTTCAGGCATGCGAATCCTCTCTGGAATCCAGCCCTCCGGCCTCCCGCATCTCGGAAACTATTTCGGGTACATCAAACCGAATGTCGATTTTCAGGCGACGGCGGACGTGACGCTCATGATTGCTGACCTGCACGCTCTCACAACCGTCCAAAATCCCGACGAACTCCGGGAGAACCGTCAGCAGGTCTCACTCGATCTCCTTGCGTGCGGTTTTGATACCGAGAAGGGCACGCTCTTCTTCCAATCCTATGTTCCCGAACATTCCGAATTGATGTGGATTCTCTCGACGGTCTCGCCGATGGGTCTTCTGGAGCGCGCGGTCTCCTATAAGGAGAAGGTGGAGAAGGGGATTGCCGCATCTGTGGGACTCTTCGCGTATCCCGTACTTCAGACGGCCGACATTCTGCTGTACCAGGCTGATACCGTTCCCGTTGGCAAAGACCAGAAGCAGCATCTGGAAATGGCACGGGACATCGCCATCAAATTCAACAATACCTTTGGCGAAACATTCGTTGTCCCGGCGGCCAAGATTCAGGACGACGTCGCGGTCGTGCCGGGCATTGATGGGCAGAAGATGAGCAAGAGCTACGGCAACACCATCCCACTTTTTGCGCCGGACGCCGTTATCAAGAAGGCCATTATGGGCATCGTGACCGATTCCAAAGGTATGAACGATCCCAAGGATCCAGAGACGTGTGTGATCTATCAGATTCACAAACTGTTTTTGAACGATGCGGAGCGCAAAGCCCTCGCTGCGGAGTACAAGAAAGGGATGCCCTACGGCGAAGCCAAGAAACGGCTGCTGGAGGCATTTATGAACTACTTCGCTCCGATGCGAAAGCGCCGCATGGACTTTGAGAAGAATATAAATTTTGTCGAGAAAACGATGGTCAACGGCGGCAAAAAGGCTAGTCTGGTGGCAGCGAAAACCATGGAGAAAGTGCGGCTGGTGACGGGATTGCGATAATTATCAAATTATAGTATAATAGTACCGAACATTCACACCCTCTCTTATGAAGACCACCTCCACCCGTTCCGTTGCTCTGTTCATCGCCACATTCGTGATGGGTACGACGCTCCCGTTCGTTGCGGCCCAGTCCCTCAACGGACTTGCACTCGGCGATACGCTCATCGGACCCGACGGCGTACAGACGACACTCCATGCGGCGTACACGACGAAGGATCGCGTGGATTACGGCAGAGCCATTGATATCTACAATATCTACCTGCAGGAAGGACAGACGGGGCTCATCAAGCCGGACATCAATGACCGTGCGACGATTGACCTCTACCTGAATAATCCCGGGACGGGGAAAGTCCGCGGTGAACCCCTCGTGACTGAGCCGCTCTCCACCAAAGATTACGTTCCGCCGGAAAAGGACGTGTCACCGATCGATGCGCTCAGTCAGCAGGAGCGTGCGGCCCTGCTCCGGTCCGAGAAGACAGGCGTGTGTTGGCAGTACAAGGGATTTTCCGCCGGCTACATGACGCTCTGCCAGTCGTTCATCAAAGACAAAGAGGTCAAGCGCACGACCGGACTCCAGACGGATCTCATCTACGGCCGGACGACCGGTCGGGCTTTCCTCAATAACGGGGGAATGATGAGTAGCAAGATCAGTATCCCGCTGACGGTCAAAGGCTACGACTACAACTCGGTATCGAGTCGGGCGGCGACACGGAGGCAGCTGAGAGGGAGTGCGACATCAAAGTAAATGCGCGTGCGGGAGGTTACATCCTTCATCCTCACATCCCCCCACCCCTGCCCCTCCCCCTACGGGGGAGGGGGAATTCGCATGTATGATCAGTGTATGAGTCGCATCATTCTTGCTTCGGCGAGCCCACAACGAAAGACGCTGCTTGCCGGTCTCGGCGTCAATTTTGATGTCATGCCGAGTAGGGTTGATGAGTCGGATTGCGGTGAGCGTGATCCGGCGCGTCGGTCCGAACTCCTTTCGGCGCTCAAAGCCCGGGATGTGGCGTCCCGTCATCCGGGATGTGTGATCATCGGCTGCGACACTCTCGTCGTTGCTCCAGACGGACAGTTATTGGAGAAACCCCGCGATGAGGAGGATGCACTGCGCATGCTCAGCTCTCAGTCTGGCAGAACATCACTGGTGCACTCCGCCGTCACGGTCATCAATGCTGCAGGAGAAGAATGTAGCGGCATCTCTACGTCGTCCGTCATGTTCAAGAAGCTCTCACAACAGGAAGAAGAGTGGTGGATTTCGACGCGGCTGTGGGAAGACCGTTCGGGGGGATTCCAGATCGATGGGCCCGGGCAGCTGATGATTGAAAAAATTGAAGGGGATTGGTCGGGGGTGGTGGGATTGCCTGTCTATCTTTTGGGAGAGCTGCTGAAGAAGGCTGAAGTTCCGATCTGGAAGAGCTGAGAGCGCTGCGGCGCGGAAGGCCATTTTTTCTTTGCTCGTCCAAAGAAAAAATGGCCAAAAAAAGAAAGGACGGCGCTCGCAACTTCCCGCTCCGCTCGCCCCCTCACCCCCCTGCTCGCGCACCCCCAATGTTTTGTATGTTGTTATGATCGGGCGATTCTGTAGTCCCTCAACTCCTTTCGAGCCTCTCTTGCTCCGGGACATACGCTTTCGACGAGGTCCCAGAATCTCTTCGAGTGATTTTTGACGAGTCTGTGCGCGAGCTCGTGGATGATGACGTATTCGAGGAGGTGGTGCGGTACCTTCAAAAGCGCCGTATTAAGGGTGATGTGGCCGCGGGAGGAACAGCTGCCCCACTGGGTCTTCATCGGTTTGAGGCGAATGTGCCCGATTGGCACGTTCAACGTTCGCGCATTGATGTGATGCACGAGTCTTTCGATTTCTTGTGCTTGACCATCAAATAGCGGGAAAAAAGGGTCAACTGTTCTGCGTGAACGGTCCTTTTTCAGCATCGTCACCATGCGGCGAACGAGACTCTCAATATGTCGCCGCTCTTCGGGATAGCTCAAATTCCTCGCCAGGCGGATCACGATGGTGTCTTGTTGCAGCACTGCGCGAGAGTGGCGGTTGCGAGTATGTTCAATGCGTACAGATGCAGTCATGGTGATGGAAGGAGAGTACCAGACTCCGTCAACGCTCTCGGAATTTTCTGAATCTTGTGCACGCAGTCTTGCACCGCCATGAGGATGGGGCCGATCTTCTCACTGCGGTCTTTGGCTTGTCCCGGGCTCGTCAGGCGATGCAGAGATTCCTCTTCAGACACGAGACATGCACGCGCGTCGCGCAGTGCCGCGCGGTCGAGGCCCTTTGCAGATTCCTGCTGGCGCAGTACATCGATCTTTGCGATGACGTGTGCGATCCACGTGAGCGTCCGGTCAACCCTGACACTCATCCAGGCATCCCAGAAAGGGAATTCATACTTGGCGTAGAGATTGATTTTTCCTTCGAGCAGTTCCTCCTTGGAGCCATAGACGCCGCTGTCGATCGCGAAGATGATCGTTTTCATGGCGTCGCTGAGCGCATCCAGCCGCCGCAGAGCATCTGCGCGGACAAAGGGAACGATGCCCGCTGTTGCCTCCAGTTGCACTCTCTGCTGAGCGAGAAATTCCCGGAAATCGTTGAGCTCCGTCCGTTCACACTGGACGAGAACGGGGAGGAGCGTCGTTTTGTTTGCGGCGCGGATATCGGCCCGGCAGTCGCGGCGCTTTTGTGTGCGCACGCTGTAATACTCTGCCCGCTGCGAACGGAATTGCGCATCGATCACCGCTGCCTTCTCCAAACTCTCCGCAAATCCACGCAGACGAAATTCCCGATCCTGGGTGACGAATGTGGATTCGGATGACGAACTGGAAGTGAATTGCTGAGCAAAGGCTGCGAGAGGCATCAGAAGCATCGTCAGCGCAAGAACCGCAGAGAAACGTCGGCATCGTGTCATCGGTCGTGAGTATACCTGACTTTCGTTCACACCCTGGATAATCGCTCCCATAGCTGCTTGTTTCGTCATTGAGGGAGTTCGCATGCCCACCGGCGGGCAGTGCCTCGGCAGTCTTCCTAGACTACCGCTCATGAGCCCCCTCGCCCTCCTCCTCGAAAAGAGTCTGCGTTTGCGCACGCCGTCGGCCCGACACAATCCGCCGCGACGACTGCTTGCCGCCGATGCGGTCAAGTTCCGCGAAGCGATCGTGACCAAGAACGGCGCACTCGCCACGTGGGGGGCGCCGCACGAGACGGGGCGCATTCCGCTCGATACCTACACGGTGCGACACGATGCCGATGACAGCGTCGACTGGTCGCAGCCGAACAATCATCCCATCAGTCCCGAGATGTTCGATGCATTCTTCCAGGATGCTCTACAGATGCTTTCCACAAAGGATCGGTTGTACATCACCGACAGAACCGTCGGTGCAGAGGGGCGCTACAGTCTGCCTGTCCGGACCATTACCGATTCCGCTCTCACTTCGCTCTTCACCTGCACGATGTTCCGGCCTGTTGCGGACAACATCGGCAAAAGTCTCTTTACCGATCAGGGGTTCACGCTGCTCGTGTTGCCTTTTGACCGCGTCAACACGGCCAAGTACAGCGGTGTGCTGCGGACAGTGAATGGGAAAACGGTCGATCACGTCATTGTCATGGATTTTGAGCGCCGGGCCGGCGTCATTATCGGAACAAAGTATTTGGGTGCCGTGAAGAAGATGCTCTTCACCACGATGAATCATCTGCTGCCGCCGCTCGGGGTCCTTCCACTGCATGCCTCGGCAGTCGAGGACTGGCGCGGAGATACGCATCTGTTCCTGGGGCTCTCGGGCACTGGCAAAACGACGCTCTCGACCGGTCCGGGACTCACGATGATCGGCGACGACGAGCATCTGTGGTCGGACTCTGGCATCGCGAACCTCGAGTATGGTTGCTATGCAAAGCTTCTGCATCTTTCGCCGGTCAAGGAGCGCGAAATGTACGGCGCGGTCTTCGCGAACGTCACAGAGAATGAGCAACCACCGATTATCGAAAACGCGACGGTTACCCCCGACGGGTCGGTCGATGTCGACGATTGCCGCATCACCGAGAATTCCCGCGCGGCGTACACCCTTACCCGGTTGCAATCGATCAAAGATGACGCACGGGGGAAGCATCCCTCCACCATTATCTTTCTGACGGCGGATGCCAACGGTGTGCTTCCGCCGATTGCCAAGCTCCCTGCCCAACAGGCAATGCTGTGGTTCCTAATGGGGTACACCAGCAAACTCGCCGGTACCGAGGCCGGTGTGACCGCTCCGCAGTCGACCTTCTCGCGGTTCTTCGGCGGCGCATTCATGCCGCGGAAGTCGCAGGATTACCTGACACTCTTCCAGCAGATGCTCTGTACGCATCATCCGGACGTCTATCTGCTGAACACGGGATGGACCGGGGGTCCGTATGGCGTTGGCAAACGTATGGACATCAACGTCACACGACGCCTGGCCGATGCTGCGCTCTGGGGGCAGCTCAAAGACGTTCCGTACCGCGAGGATCCGCTCTTCCACCTGCTCGTTCCGCGCGAATGTCCCGGCGTTCCGCCGATGCTCCTCGATCCGCGGAGCACGTGGACCGACCCGCTGCTCTACGACGAGCGCGCGAAAGCACTCGCGCAGGAATTCTCCGCGAAATTCGATGCTCTCGGCACGGGGACACTGCGCGAAGCACTGGACGGGAAGTGCCCGGGAAGGTGAATCATTCCTTCCGGTCGAGCACGACCACCCCATCCAGACGGTGCTCGCGGACTTTTCCCGGTTCGTCGATCATGCCCGCAGCTTCCGCGCCTGCACCGAAGGCGAATATCGCGGCGGACACAATGCACACTTTTCGGATAGCATTGACTATGGGGACGAGTGGAACATTGACAATGGGTATGAGGGGGTGATTCCGAACGTCGAAGGAATAATCTGGCTCATCCAGACTAATTCTCAGGTCCTCATGATCCGCCACATCGTCGTGTCGGAATTCTGTGCGCCGTTGAATGCCATGGTCGGACATGCCGCGACGGTATCATGGAGTGACGTTCCGACAAGAATCTCCGTCACCGTCTTCAATTTTTGGCTTCCCGTAGCGATGGAATGGTCTCCCGCACCACCTCCACGACCGCCTGGAGGTCGTCGTTGACGAGGATTCTGTCGAAGAGATCGGCGCGTTCGCGGAAGAAGGCGAGATCGTCCGTCGCATTCTTGAGGCGATCCTTGAGATGTTCTTCGGCATCGCGTCCGCGCTCCCTCAAACGATGAAGCAGTGCGCTGAGCATCGCGCGCTTGCTCTTGCCCGGCGGGAGCAATCCGAAGCTCAGGAGGGATCTGCGACCATAATGCTCCACGAGTCCCCGGAGCAGATGCATCTCGGTGATCACCACGGGAAGCTTGCCCTTCTTCCAGATTTTCTCGAGGTCGCTCTGCTTGTACCCGTACCACCGCTCCTCCGTGGAGGAGGGGAGATGGACGAACGACACCATGTCGCCGTTCTTCACGTACTCATTGAATTTTTCTTTACTGACGTACCGATATTCGCCGTCGTCACCAATCTTGCGCTCGCGCGTGGTCAAAATCGGGACGCTCTCCACGTTTGCCGAGAACATGCTGATGAGCATGCGGCTCACGGTCGTCTTCCCCACGCCCGAGGGTCCGGTGAGCGCGAGGATGTAACCGGGAAAGGGCGTTGCATGCAACGCCCCTACATTCACCGGGACGGGGATAACCACTTCATAGGCAATGTCGTAGGCGCGCAGTCCGTTCTCATTCACCGAGCTCAGGACCATCCGCGGACGCACGCGTTGTCCGATCGTCGGAGTCCCGAGCAGCTGGCCCAGCGCGCGCGACCCGTCATCCAGCGCGATCAGCCCGACCGTCCGCGGTCGGTTGCCGAAACCCGCGAGGGGGTGGGACATGGTTGTCCACGAGAGCACGACACCATCCTGCAGTTTTCTGCGGTTGCCGGCCTGGGCGCGGTGGAGGATGGGGGGGGTGGACACGGAGAGGGGGGTCCCTCGTACGCTCGCCTGCCGGCGAGCTACTCGGGATGACAGTTATGAAACATTTTCGAGGATATGAACGCCGCAGGTGGCGGCAGCGCCGCCGAAGTTGTGGGCGAGACCGTATCGTCGTCCGGTTTTCTGTAGCTGCTTGGCGACGTCGATGACCTGTTTGATGCCGGTGGCAGCGACGGGATGGCCGCAGCCTTTGAGGCCGCCGCTCAGATTTACCCCAAGGGCGATTCCCGAATCGCCCCTACGAGCGAAAATATCCTTGTAGATGTTGATGCCCTGACCGGGATCGCAAAATCCCAAATCCTCTAGGTTGATCAGTGCCGCAATGGAGAAGCAGTCGTGCGTCTCGAGAACGTCGATCTCCTTCAGTTTGATTCCCGCTTCCGTCAGTGCGCGCTCCGCGGCGTCTTTGGTTGCAGAAAAGGAAGTGATCACCGGGCGGTGAATGATGCTCAGGCTATCGCTTGCGATCTGTGAGGCGGCAACTCTGACGCCGTTCACGTGTTCGGTTGAGAGAATGCAGGCCGCCGCACCGTCACTGATCGGGGAGCAGTCGAGAAGCCGCAGGGGATCTGCGACCGCCGCACTCGAACTCACAGCGTCGGGCGTGATCTCGGACCGGAATTGCGCAAAAGGGTTTGCACAGGCGTTGCGGTGGTGCACTGCGCTTACGAGACTTAAATCCTCTCTACTGAGACCAAAATCGTGCATGTAGCGCTGGGCGATCAGACCGAAAATGCCAGGAAAGGTCAGGCCCGCGGGCCGCTCCTGCTCGCTATCTGCCGCGCCCATCAACGCAGATGCCACCGTTTCCATGGAGACGTCAGTCATTTTCTCCACGCCGATCACGAGAACATTGCGCGCCCGGCCGCTCTCCAGCATTGCCATCGCGGTGTGGAGAGCGAACGCCCCTGACCCGCAGGCGGATTCAACGCGGATCGCGGGGGGGTGGTGGGGGAGCAGGCTGGAGGCAATCGCGCTCAGATGCGCCTGACCGTTGGTTACTTCGGCCAGCATGTTGCTGACGACGATCAGATCGATATCGAGCGCGGTGCAGGGGGAATTTGCGATCGCGGCGTCCGTCGCTTCTTCCATCAGATCGCGGATACTCTTGTCCCAGAGCTCTCCAAATCTCGTTTGTCCTGCGCCGATGAGGTGGATGTTGGAGATCATGAACGGCGAGTGAAAAATGAAAAGTGAAAAATGGTCGAGTCAGAGCGCGTGGGAGTGTTCCAAGTATTGGTCGTAAGAAAGATACTCTGTTTGCCGATCATCACGAGAGAGTTCAACCCCATCGCGCAGCATCGTCATCAAAAATGCATCGGAACCCGATCCCGATCCATAGGAAACAAGAAGGATCGTCTCGTTCTTCTTCGCTTTCTCCAGAACGTAGGTGAGTCCGAGCGGAGAGCACGCGGCGTAGGTGTTCCCGATGTCTTTGACGATGAAGCCGAGCGCCAATTGGTCTTCGGTGAAGCCGAGTTTCTTCGCGATCGTTTTTGGGAACTTCGCGTTGGGCATATGGAACACAATGTGGTCGATCTCCGCAGGCTTTAGCTTCGCAATCGCGAGAATGCCCTGCGTCGCTTCCTTCATATGCCGGAAGTACGCGGGCTCACCCGTGAACCGTCCCGCATGGTGGGGGTATTTTTCTCCCGTCGGGCGCCAGAAGTCCGGAGTATCCGTCGTAAAGGAGAGCGTGTGATCGATCCGGCAGAGCGCCTTAGGCGTTTTCTCCGATCCTATGATCACTGCCGCCGCTCCTGCCGCCGCCGTGTACTCGAGCGCGTCGCCGGGCTTGCCCTGTGCGGCATCAGTGCCGATCGCCATGCCGTAACTCACCTGTCCCGACCGCACGAAGCTATCCACAATCTGCATCCCCGCTGTGCCCGCCTTGCAGGCGAATTCCAGATCGGCGCAGTGGCAGAACGGATGGAGGTCCAAACTCGACGCGAGCATCGAACTGGTCGGCTTCACGGCGTATGGATGGCTCTCGCTGCCGACGAAGATCGCACTGATCTCCGACGATTGAATTTCTGCGACATCCATCGCCTGACGGGCAGCCTCAAAGGCCATCGTGTAGCTGTCCTCTTCGCGTCCCGGGACGGTCTTTTGGCTAATTCCGAGGCCGCTCACGATGCCCTTGGGATCCTGCCCCCAGTGCTGCGCTATAGAGGCGGTTTTGACGCGGAATTTTGGCAGATAACGCCCGAAACCGATGATTGCTGATTTTTGCATCCGGGGGAGTTTAGCAGAAGAAACAGCCCCTTTCCTTCACAAAATCGAGTTTTAGTTCATGGAATATTTTACGATTTCTGTTCACGAAAGAGTAACTATGGTTTCAGGAGTTTCATGAACTCACTCGCCTTTTGTCGGGCGATTGTTTTAATCATCTGCATGTCTATCGTCCTCTCCCACCGCGGGTGCTCACCGAGCATGCGCTGGGGGGAAAATCGCAGAGAATTCATGACGGCGACGGGAAATTTCATCACTCGGTCCTGGGGAGACAGGACATCATCGACGGAGGTGACGTCGAGTCCGTACAGTCCTCCTTCCACGAGCGGATAGAAGCCGGTACTCGGTGAACGAACGGTCTCGAGCGCCAGGACGCTGTTCTCTTTGTACAATTTCAGCGCCGCCACCGGGACGTCGGGATGTTCGGGCAGCGAAAGGAGAATGCACTCGCCTTCATGTCTGCTGTCCTGCGTGAACATGTATTCCCAACGGCGCCCCGCGCTCTCGCATGTTTTGGAACTGAGCTTGCCGCTCCAGCGACTTGGAGCGATCCGGTCGCTTTCGACTGTTTCCTGAGGTTTCTGCACTGTGTTGCGGGCCCATGCCGGCAGAGAATCGATATCGTGGTACGCGAGGATGTACTGCATTGCCGTGCGATAATTCTTGAGGAGAGCGGTGGCACTCTGTTGCAAATCCCTTCCACCGAGCTCACTGATGTTGCCGACGTACCCTGCGCAGAGTTGAGTCATTTCCAACCGGGAAAAATCGTTGTGGTTCTGTCCGATCTCGATGATGCTTTTTACGAAGTGTCTTGCGAGGCGTGTGCTGCAGTGTTTTTTCCAGAGCGGCAGGTGCATCATTGCCTCCGGAGCAGAACGCAGTACTTCCGATTGGTTCCTGAGAGTATTGCGGATGGCGGCACAGACGTGCCTGCGCCGGATATCGTCGTACACCGGATAGTCGGCGATGACATTGCCGTGCAGGCCATCCACTCGATCGAGCATATCGTCGTATAAGTACTCCGCATGCTCGGGAGAAAAATGCTGATTGCCTAAGAATTGCACGTATGAAGCCTTATCCATTTATTGAATTTATATCACTTTTTAGTTTTTTTGCAATCTCCCCAGTTTTCCATGGGCAGAAGCCAGAGAATGAGTCGCCTGGGCGGCAAGAAGCGAAATCTCGCCGGCAAGGACCGCAGCACCGATGCTCTCCGCGAGCTGCGCCTTTGGATGGAGCGACGTCTTCGGTTTCATGAGCATTTCCAGACATTGTGACTGTGCGGGGAGTGTTGTGCCGCCGCCGCGGAGGCCGACGAGGATCGCCGGACATCGTACGGAGATCTTCAACCCGCCACTGGCAGCTTTAACAGACGTATCCGTCAGCGACCCCTCCACGACATGCGCCGCATCCTGTCCCGTCGCGAGATAAAGCGCCGCGATGATGTTTGCGGCGTGGAGGTTTGATCCAATCGTGCCGGCAATCTTCGATCCGTGTTTCAATTTTGCATCTGCGACTGCGAGTAATGCTTCGGGCGTGCTCTTCAGTACATCACGGATGACATCATCGGTGAGGATTGCTTCTGCAGTGACTTCATACCCGCGGCCGTGCGTGTGAACACGTGCGCTGGCTTTCTTATCGGAATCCACATTCCCTGCGACTGTGATGAATTCCAGTCCGTCGATATTCTTTTCGATCCACTCGCCGACGGCCTGCGCGGCAATCGTAACCATATTCATCCCCATCGCTTCGTCCGTGTCGCAGAAGAGCGTCAGGAACACGAAATCATCTGCTTCATCCAGGTCATACTTCAACACTTTCAGATGTCCGCTGGTTGCTTGAGCAATTGGCATCCACTTACTCGCGGACTGTCCAATTTCTTTGCGTCCGCGTCCCCGGAATGCAATGGATCGACTGATTCCGTGATGGATCGACGTCGTCTTCACGCCGCCGGATGCACTCAGTGCCTTACAGCCTCTGTTCACACTCGCAACAAGCGCTCCTTCGGTCGTTGCCAGTGGCAAATGAAGATCTTTCTTCTCTCCGGAACTGAATGTCACGCTCAACGGTCCGGCATAGCCAACGGGGAGGGGAACATGACCGAGCATCTGCTCACAGTTCTTCTCATCTGCTGAGCCGATGGAACCAGCTGACGGTTTGAGTGCCGAAAGATCGGCGCCGAGCTCTTTCTCGATGCGCGAACGGCGCTCATTGCAGCGCGAGTCGCCTGTTTTCCCGGTGATGCCCGTTCGCAGATCCATGAGTGATCAGTTTAGAGCAACACCGCCCCTCGTCCCACCTTTGTTTCGAATATCCTGCAGCCCTTCTGCGCGTTGGCGAATGCGAGAACTTTCTCCCGAGCGTCATCCGGACAGAAGAGGTGCACTGTCGGGCCGGCGTCCATCGTGTAGAGCACAGGGATATTTTCGGATTCCCGCAGTTCTTCAATCGCATCCGTGATCCGGTACGTCTCATCATTCAGATACTGGAGTGGGGGAATGCTCGTCTGCATCACGTTGTGCATGTCCCAACAGTCTTCTTCCACCACGCGCTGCAACTTCTCAAAATCTTTCGTCATGATCGCATCCCAGCATTCTTTCTGCCGTCGCGGCATCTGGTCCAGGCGCTTGCGGTAGTACGGACTCGTCCATGCGAGCGCATGGCCTTCGGTTGAGCCGACTTTTTTCTCCTCCTGCGTCGGGACGATGATGATGTCGTGCAGGAGCCAGTGCTTCTCGTTGGCGACCTGCATGCCGTAGGAGGAATCAATCACATCGCCCTCACCGGCTATGAGCGCCTCGTACCCTCCGTAGATGCTGCGAGCGGCGGATCCGGATCCCAGGCGTGCGATGATGCTGACCTGTTCGTCATCCAGGTTCGTTTTGTCTTTGATCAATCCTGCGTAGGCTCTCGCGAGACACGAGAATACGGCTGCCGATGATGCGAGGCCGATGGAGGAGGGGATGTGCGAACGGAGGATGATCGACGTGGACGAGGAGATTACCGATGCGAGGCCGATCTGGTGGAAGTATTCCTTCGTCAGATCCAGATGGTTCTGGAACCGTGCAATATCTTTCTCCTGTAGCACTTTTTCCGAGCCGTTTGCCTGGAACGATTGCACGGAGAGCGTATCTGCGTGATCAACAGTGATCTCAACGGAAGGCGTATCGAGTGTCATTGAAAGAGAATCCGCTGCGGGGAGGCGGAGGTCGTTGTTGCGATTGCCCCAGTATTTGATGAAGGCGATGTTGGGGGTGGATCGTGCAGTGGCCATGGACAGCGATTTTAGCGGAGAACTGTTCGATGGCCATTTTCTTTGTCCCGCCAAAGAAAATGGCCAAAAAGAAAGGCGGCGCGCGCCAACTCGCGCCGCAGCGCGAAACCAATCTGTTGCTCGGTTGAAGAGCATCGCACTCTTCCGCGTTTCTTCAGGATCCCCTTCACCCCCCGTGGCGCGCGGGCCACCCATGTTTGTGTTTACTGTTTTGTTTACTGAAAAACGAGAATCATCCCACCCCCTCCTGTTCGTGCTCCCGCTCCGAGCACTTTCGCCGCGCCGCCGGATTTTTCGATATTCGCTATCAACTCCTGAACGGCCTGCGGAACGACACCGAGGGCAATCTGTGCCCGGTGATGATCGCGGATGACGGTCATCGGGTCTTCACCGGCGAGCAATCGCTCAGTGCAGTGTCCGATCATGTCCAGATGTGCCTTCACCTCCTTCTCCCGTTCGCGCATCCATGCGACGAGCTCCGCAGTCGTCTCGCCGGGTTTGCCGGTATCGATCAGCTTGGCGTTCTTCAGAAATGTGAGATCCAGATGCAGCGGCTCGGGCGACAATCCTTTTTTGAATTTCACGGGACGATTGGCCCAGATGACCGAAAAATCCAGTCCACTATTGCCCGGATTGATCAGGTCTTCGACGAGTATTGCCTGCGTTTTGTTCTCTGCTCCCAGCAGCACGCGGCAAATCGCGATCGTCAGCGCGGTCGATGAACCCATCCCGCGTCCGACGGGAATCTGGTTGTTGATCCTCAGCGTTCCGGTGGAAATTCCTCTTTCCGCGGGTCGAAGACCCGCGCTGGTTCGGATGCAGAGGTCGACGATTTTTCGCGGGTACGCTTTGCCCTCAAACAATCCTTCAAGAACAATCTCCATCGGCGAGACTCCCGTTTCCTCCAGCGTCACCTCCACTCCCGCATGCGTTGGAACCGCGATGCCGGGGTATCCGAAGACGACGGCGTACTCGCCGGAGAGGATCATCTTGCCGGGGGCGAAGGAGGAGTTCTTCTTTGGCATTGACACGATTCTACCCCTCGACGGAGAATCCCTCTCCTATGGGAAAAACAATAGATCGATTGGATAGTGTACAAGACCAGTTGCATGATCATTTACGCGACGAACCCCCTTTCGCCCTTTTCGGGGACGTCGATTTTGCCAGTACGGTTTTTGGTTTCATCCAGGGTGCCATCAATGATCACAATCTTTCTTTCGATGCCGATGATATCGGCCGATTGCTGGATATGGTGAAGGCTCTGAGATTTTCAGCGCAACCTGATCTGAATGAAGTATCAGAGGCACTTCACCAGTGCGTCGTAGGGTTTTTGAAAACCCTGAAACCGCAACCTCTCATTATTGGAGAAGTCGTACATCATGAAGTGAAGATGGCAAAAGACGGCGTCTATCGTCTTTTCCCGGTCGGTCATCGATTTGAAGATGATGAGGATGACAAGTGATTTCACCCTCCGAATCGCCGTGTTCTATTGCCGAAATCCGTAACTGCTTTTTTAACATCTTCCGCCGTCAGATCCGGGAACAGTTTGTCCAAGAATACCCACTCCGCGTACGTGCTCTCCCACAGAAAGAAGTTGCTCGTCCGCTGCTCCCCCGATGTGCGGATAATCAGATCAAGATCAGGTAGATCCGGATGATCGAGCAGTGTGCGGAAGGAGTCCTCCGTCAGAGTCTGAGGATCTTCGATCTTCTTCATCGCGCGGAGGAGTTCATCTTTTCCTCCGTAATCGACCGCGAGGTTGAGGGTGAACTCCGTCTGGTCTTTCGTTTCGTCCTCCACTTCCTTGATCAGCGCTGCGAGGGACGGGGGAATGCGGTCGAGACGTCCCGAATGCAGAAAGCGTGTCTTCTTTTCGATGAATCCCTTCCGCTCTTTCCCCAAATACTCCTCATAGATCTTCATCAGCATGTCGATCTCCTGCGGGTCGCGCTTCCAGTTCTCCGTCGAGAAGCACCAGACGGTGAGGATGCTCACGCGCGGATCGTTCCTGCACCACTCGGTGATTCCTCGGAAGTTTTCAATCGCCGTCTCGTGGCCTTTCCACGGCTGGAGCATGCGCTTTTTTGCCCAGCGGCGATTGCCGTCGGGGATGATCGCGAGGTGGATAGGAGAGTTTGAAGGCATCGGAGCGAAAGTGAAAAATGAAAAGTGAAAAGTGAAAAATTACGTTTTCTGTATTCCGATGTGGAACCAGGGAGCGTAATTATCCGGATGATTCTTCATATCGTCACGAAGGTCCTTCACGGGGATCCACTTCCACTCCGCAACTTCATCAGGATTCGCCTTTACCGTCACATCGTCTTTCACATCGCCCCGGAACACCGTCACATGTTCATGCTCGGCGCCTTTTCCATCAGGATCCTCCGCCTGATAGACGAATTCGCCGACAGGAGTCAGCGCACAAGTGAAGCCGAGTTCTTCCTGCAGTCGCCGTGGAGCCACGTCTGTGATCTCTTCGCCTTCACGTGGATGGCTGCAGCAGCTGTTGGCCCACAGCCCGGCAAAGAGCTTCTTACCGCTTCGCTTTTGAATGAGAAGTTCCGTGCCGTTCTTGCGGAAAATGTAGATCGAGAATGCGCGGTGGAGCGTTCCCGGAGATGCATGAGCTTCCTGCCGAGGCATCACACCAAGCTTGCGATTATCAGTATCGACGAGGATCAGATTCTGCATGGACGGACAGTCTACCCCAATTTCTCCAATTCTTTGAGTGCGAACGGAATCTGACCGCTAAAGGGAACGGAGGGCGCAACCGCGATATCGGCGACGTCTTCGTAATGAGGATTGCGGGCCTCCGTTAATTCATCGACTTTTCCGCGGTGGAGTCCGGCCGCGAATTCCGGTCGGGCGACTTTCGCGCGCTGGAGATGCTTGTGGATGCGCTTGGACCCCGCCTGGAGCCAGATGACGATTGCATGTTCTTTGAGGGCGCTGCGGACAGCAGAGGATTCGATCGCCCCTCCACTCAGAATGACGACGAACCCTGGCATCAATGCATCGAGAACAATCCGTTCCTCTTCGGATCTGTATCGGTCCCATCCGTGCTTCCCGATAAACTGATGATGATCGCCGTGCTTCTCCTCAAATGCGCGATCGGTATCGAAGCGCTTCATGCCGAGTTTGCCTGCCAACCGCTTGCCGAAGGTCGTCTTGCCTGCCCCGTTCATGCCGACGACGGCAATACAGCGCATGTCAGCCCAGGATGAAGGCGTTGGCGATCGAGAAGTAGATCACGATGCCGGTGACGTCCACGAATGTGGCGACGAACGGGCTCGATGCGTATGCAGGATCGAAGCCCATCTTCCGGAAGAAGATTGGCAGCATCGAACCGACGAGCGTTCCCCAGAGGCAGATTATTGCCACCGAGATGCCGATGACCAATCCCATCACCCAGCGGTCGATGCCTCCGAGCACATGCTGTGGCGTAAAGGACGCGCGCGCGAATGCCACGGCGCCCAAAGCGATTCCGAGCGCGACGCCCATCATCAGTTCGCGTCGCAGGACTCTCCACCAGTCGCGTGTGGTGATGTGTCCGAGGGCCATCGCGCGCGTGACGAGCGTCGCCGCCTGCGAGCCGCTGTTGCCACCGGTGGAAATACAGAGGGGGACGAAGAGCGCGAGCGCGGTGACTGCGGCGATGGAGGACTCAAACCGCGACAAGGCGGTAAAGGTGAACAGTTCCGCGACAAAGAGCACCGAGAGCCAGCCGACGCGCTTGCGCCAGATTGTCGCGAAGCTGCTTTCGAGGTAACTGGCGTCAATCAGTCCGACGGCACCCATGCGGTAGACGTCTTCACTCGCTTCGGCCTGCGCAACACGCAGCAGATCATGCAGGTGGATGACGCCGAGCGTTTTGTGATGCTCGTCGGTCACCCGCACGACGTCGGCGTTCTCCTTGCCCATCAGCGCGAGGACCTTCTCCCGGTCGGCGGTGTGGTTCACCGCCTGCATCGGACGAATGAGATCGCCGATGGTGATGCCCGGCGCCGCCGAGATCAGCGCGCGCGCGGGGACCCACCCGGCGCCCTTCTGTCCATGGACGATAACGACTGGAACCTGCTTGTGTTCCCGTGCGTGGTCCTTGACGATCGTGATCACCGCCGCGACGGGCGTTTCGGGTTCCGCAACGATGAAGTTCAGATCCATGATGCCGCCTGCGGTTTCGGGATGGAACAGCAGCAGCTTTTCGATCTTCACCCGCTTCTCCGGTTTTATGTTCTGCAGAACTCCCGGCCGGCGTTCCTCCGGCAGCACCTGGAGCGTGTCCGCGGCATTGTCTTCCTCCATAAAATGCAAAAAGCGCGCCAGCGCGTGATCAGAGAGCTTGGGGAGAATGTACTGTCGGCTCTCCGTATTCATCTGCAGAACGACATCGGCCTGGAGTTCGGGAGGCAATGTGGCGAAGGTCTTGCGTTTGCCGTGCTCAAGTCCGTCGATGACGTGTGCCAGTTCCTGTGCTGTGCGGCTGAGGAGCAGGCTCTTGAGCCGTACATCGTCTTTCTGGCCGAGGAGAGCGTCGACATGCTCGAGGAGAACCGACAGCTGCATAGAATTCGCGGAAGATCAGGGCACCGACGAAGCCCTGGGGAGATCGCTTGTATTCTAGACCTATAACGTGGTGATCTGGCAAATTAAATCCGCACCTGCCCCTTCCCGCGGACGATCCATTTGTAGGACGTGAGCTCATGCAACCCCATGGGACCCCGCGCGTGGAGCTTTTGCGTGCTGATGCCGATCTCGCTGCCCATGCCGAATTCGCCGCCATCACTGAATGCGGTAGAGGCATTGGCGAAGACCGCGGCGGCGTCGACTTCGTTCAAAAAACGATCGATGATCTTCTTGTTCTCCGCGATGATTGCTTCGCTATGCGCCGAGCCATGGCGGTCAATGTGTGCCAGAGCATCATCAAGATTCTTCACGGTCTTGATCGACATCTTCAGCGAGAGGAATTCGGTGCCGAAGTGCTTCGGCTGCGCTTTCTTCAGAAGTGTCGCGGGATATCGTCCCTTGAGAGCTTTCAGCGCCGGGGGATCGGCGAAGATCGACACGCGTTTCCTGATGAGGGGAGCTGTGAGCGCCGGCAGGTTCTTCAGGTGTGATTGATGAATGAGCAGTGTATCGAGCGCGTTACAGACGCTCGGACGACGGGTCTTGGCGTTGAAGATAATGTCCGCAGCCTTCTTCACATCCGCACTCGCATCCACATAAGTGTGAACGATGCCGGCACCGGTTTCGATGACCGGAATCTTTGCGGTCTTGCGGACAAATTCGATCAATGCCTGACTCCCGCGGGGGATCAGGACGTCGATCAGCCCATGCGCGGTCATCATGGCCGCGACGGCTATGCGGTTTGAAGGCAAGAGGAGGATCACATTCGGATCAACGTGATGCTTCTTCAGCACGGACTGAATGATGGCGACGAGTGCGGCATTGCTGTCGCTTGCGTCCGTTCCACCCTTGAGCACGCAGGCGTTCCCTGCTTTGAAGCAAAGCGAGAAGACGTCGACGGTCACATTGGGTCTCGCCTCGTAGATGATGCCGATGACGCCGAGCGGCACGGTCAGCTTCGTCAACTGCAGACCGTTCGGACGCGTTCGTTTCTCCAGAATTTTTCCCAGGGGAGAGGGGAGTGATGCGACAGCGCGTAGATCATCAGAAATGCCTTTGAGACGTGCGGGACTCAACGCGAGACGGTCAAAGCGCGGATCAGATTCGTTCATTCTTTTCAGATCCTTCGCATTCGCGGCGAGAATTTTCTTCTCACTCCTGATAATCTCGGCTGCGAGATCTTTCAGAACGGCAATGCGCTTCTCTTCCGGCAAGCCCGCAGGTCGAAGACCTGCACTGGCGCGTTTTGTCTTTGCCAGTGCGGAGGTGATCGCATTCATGCGTTGAGCTCGCGGGAACGGGCGATGGCGCGGTCGATGGCTTCGGCGAAGATATTCTCAAACTTTGCGTCATTCAATGAACGCAGAGCAGCTTCCGTGACACCCGCTTTGGACGTCACGGCGATGCGCATGTCGCGAACGCCGCGGGGGTCTTCGTCCAGCAGCAGCGCGCTGCCGATGAGCGTCTCGCGTGCGATGAGATTCGCCTGCTTCTCCGTGAATCCTTCTTTGATCGCTTTTGCGGCGATCAGTTCAGCGAGCAAAAAGAAATATGCGGGTCCGGAGCCTGAGAGCGGCGTCAGTGAATCCAGCATCGATTCGTTTTCCAGTTCGATCTCCTGTCCCACGGATAGAAAGAGTTCTTTCACGAACGCGCGCTCCTTGTCATCGGTTCCCGCGGACGCTGTCCATCCGGTAAGACCGCGTGCCACCTGCGCGGGGAGATTCGGCATTGCCCGGACCACAGCTGTTGCCCCCGTCCACTGTTCGAGTGTAGTGATGCTGATGCCTGCCATGATCGAGATGATCAGATGGTGCTTGAGAGCGGGAGAGAGGGGCGCGAGCAGAGCCTGGGCTGACTGGGGTTTGACCGCGAGCAGCACGACGCTCGCTTCGGCGACGGCTTTGGCGGGGTCGGTATAGATGTGCTCAGCATCCAGTGCGGTCAGCTTCTCCATATTTTTGTCGCAGAGATTGATCCGCACGCGGTTCAGGTGCTCACGCACTCCTTTGTAGAATGCGGTGCCCATGTTGCCCGCGCCGATGATGGCAATGGTTTCCTTCATGGGAACAGGTAGAGGTAGTCGTAGTGTACAAGGGCTTTCTGCCCTTTCTTCCCCATTGCGTCGCGCGCGGTGCCTGCAGCGTACTGCGCGATTCCGAGGCCGATGTCTTTTCCCGTGTCATCACGAATGCGAACCACGTCTCCTTTGGTGAATTCCCCTTCGATCCCGACGATCCCGACCGGCAGGAGACTGACGGCTTTGTCGGTCGCGCTCAGGATCTCCCGCGCGCATTGGTTCACGATGATGACGCCTTTCTCCGCGCCCTCGCTCTCCGCCACCCAGCGCTTGACGCTCGATTTTGCTTTGCGTGCGGGGAAAACCGTCCCGACGGCCTTGCCAGCGAAGATCGTTCCGAGGATGCCCGGCGTTGTTCCTTTTGCGATATGCGTTGTTACACCGAGCGTTGCGAGACGCTGGGCGTTACGGCACTTGGTCTGCATGCCGCCGCGGCCGAAGGAAGATTTTTCGGCGCGGAGGTGATCTTTCCAATCGCTTTCTTTATTTGCGGTTCGAAGAACCGCGCTGGTACCGTCTGGGTTCGTGATCTGAATCCCGTCGACGCTCGTCAGCAGGATCAGCGCGTCAGCGTTGACCATCGAGGCGATCAGCGCCGCGAGTTCGTCATTATCGGTGAACATCAGTTCGCTGACCGATACAACGTCATTTTCATTCACCACCGGCACAATCTTCTCCTGCAGGAGCGCCGTGAAGCAGTCGCGCATGTTCAGGTAGTGCTGCCGGTCGCGGAAGTCCTCCTTGGTCGCGAGGACCTGAGCGCAGGTGACGTCATGTTTTTTCAATAGTCTGCTGTATCGATGCATCAATTCCACTTGGCCCACAGCTGCAAGGACTTGTCGTGACGCAACCCCTCGACTCGCTTCGCTCGCTCGGGGCAAGCTCAGCTTCGAAGTTTTGAGTATGCCACGACCGGCAGAGACCGCGCCGGATGAGACCAGAATCACTTCGACACTGCTCTCCTTCAAATCCGCGATCTGGCCGATGAGCGATGCCATCACGTCATCATTCAGCAGTCCATCAGCGGTCGTCAGCACGTTGGTGCCGACTTTCACGACGATACGGCGGTAGAGGGGGGTCATTGGTCAAAGAATACGGCAAAAAGGCCTATTTCACGAGATGTCATTGCGTCATTCACGCTGCAGCGACCCCCGTCTTCCAGACGCACGGCTGCTTGCATTTGGTGCAGTACTGCTCGCCGATGTCGTGTTCTTGCCCGCTCACGCAGCGCGCGTCGCAGCAGTGTGAGCGGATGAGCAGTGCGAGATCACTCGATAATTTCCTGCGCTGACCAGGCGTTACATGCTTTGGGCAGTACGGTTTGCCATTAGTGGGCTTGCCGCACCCTTTCACTGGGCAGAGTTCATGTTTTTTCACTCGTTGACCGTACTCTCTTCCGCCCGTTTCTCCTAGGTGAAAGAGGCGAAATTTCGCTGAGAAAAGCCGAAAAATGGGTGGCTATCCCTGCAGATGAGGGGTACGCTCCCTTGTCTTCACAGACACTCTACTTTTTTCTCATTTATTCCATGACGACAGGAATTATCAAGACGAAGACCGACAAGGGCTTCGGTTTTATCTCCGTCCAGGGCTCCGCTGATGTGTTCTTTCACCACAGCGCATGCAACGGACAGTACGAGAACCTGCAGGTCGGTCAGACCGTGCAATTCGATATCGAAAAAGGCGAGAAGGGCCCGAAGGCCGCAAACGTCGTCCTCGCTGAAGGCGCAGCTGCAACGGCAGCTCCCGCCGACATGCCGATGGAGGACAGCGCCGCCGCGTAATCGGATTCCATCAGAGGGTCATGGCGAATACACGTTCGTCATGGCCCTTTTTCGCGCTATACTGCCGCGCCACGCAGGCCGAAGGCCTGCACTACATCTCTTTTTCTATGGATCACGGCGATGTCCTCCTGCGGTTTCAGGACCTCCATTTTCACTACGATCACCATAAGCCCGTGCTTGCCGGCGCCAATTTTTCGGTGCGCGAGAATGCCAAGCTCACGATTATGGGTCAGAACGGGGCCGGCAAGAGCACCATCTTCAAGCTGATCACCGGCGCGCTCAAACCGCAGGAGGGTGAAATTCATATCAAACGGGGATCGACCATCGGTATTGCCAAGCAGGTCATCCCGCATGAAGACCTCAAGAAAACCGTTCGTGAATTCTTCGAAGGAGCCTTTCCCGAAAAGAAGTATGACATCGAGCGGCATATCACCCGGGTTCTCGACGTCGTGCATCTCGTCGCTCCGCTGGAGAAAAAACTCTCCGCGTTCTCTGGCGGTCAAAAGGCCCGGTTGCTCCTTGCATTTGCGCTCATCCAGGAGCCCGACATTCTGTTGCTTGATGAGCCGACCAACAACCTTGACCGCGAAGGTATTGAGCACCTCACCGGTTTCCTCGTTCTGTACGAAAAAACCTGCATTGTGATCTCCCACGATGCGGCCTTCCTCAACAGTTTTACCCACGGAGTGCTTCATCTCGACACGTTCACGCACCAGGTGACGCAGTATGTCGGCGACTACTTCGATGTCGTCGAGCAAATCGAAGCGCAGATCGAACGGGAGCAGCGCCAGAACGTCCGGATGGAAAAAGATATCCAGAGCCAGAAGGAGAAGATCAACTTCTTCTCCCACAAGGGCGGAAAAATGCGAAAGCTTGCGAGCAAAATGCGCGATGCAGTCGAAGAAGCCGAGGAAAACAAGGTCGAGGTCCGCCGCGATGATAAAACTCTCGCCGCGTTCACCATCGATTCCGAACCGTTCAAAAAGCCCCTCGTCCAGATTCGCTCCGTCACGGTGATGAAGAACCACAAGCCGGTGAAGAAGAAAGTGGAAATCACCGTGCATAACCGACATCGTCTTCTGATCACCGGCCCAAACGGCATCGGCAAGAGTTCATTGCTCGAAGCAATGGCGAACGGCGCGGAGAAGGGTGCCGTGATCGCCGACGGCGTCAAAGTCGGTTACTACCGCCAGGACTTCTCCGGACTTCCCATGGAGAAAACCGTCTATGAAATTCTGGAACAGGAAATGGAGATGCCGAATAAACAACAGGTGTACGCCACAGCCGCGCGCTTTCTTCTTCCTGGAGACAAATTGCAGGCAAAGGCGGGATCGCTCTCCGAAGGACTGAAAGGCCTGCTCTGTTTTGCCCGCTTCACTCTCCAGAAACCGACACTGCTCATCCTCGATGAACCGACCAACCACATCAACTTCCGTCACTTACCCGTCATCGCCGACGCGCTCAATCGCTACGAAGGGGGAATCATCCTCGTCAGTCACGACCATGAATTCGTTGAACGGATCGAGATGAACCAAGAACTCGACTTGGGTGCGTTATAATACGAGGGTTTACAGTGATGTCGGACGATCAAGTTCGTCCTTTGACACCGACGTAACGGCGTCATACACGGTTCGGGAAACATCGGCGATCACGGACTTCTGCCGGTCAAAATTCCTGCCGCTGGTCATGACGCAGAGCACGTATGCTGCTTCGGGGTGGTACACAATGCCGCAATCGTGCAGTTCGGTTTCTTTGCCGACGTACCGTTGGCCGAATTTGTGGGCGACGCGGGTATCCGGCGGTACTCCAGCAACAAGGCCTTCTTTGTATGTAACCTGCGACAGAAGTTCGAGGGCATATTGCGACATTTCTTTGGATAAATATCCCGTGTTGTACAGGACGGGAAAGAGATTGGCGTAGTTTTGAATGGAAACATAATCCCCGTTGGGATCGAGCATCATGCGCAGAATGTCGAGATCGCGGAACGTAGAGTAGGGAAGAACCGGCGGAGAGGTGTTCAGTTCGTTGACGAGCAGCGTGAAGGAGGAATTATCGGAATAGACGATCATTTTCGTCAGTAATTCACGAACGGTGTAGGGGGTATTGGGCTTGATCGTCTGCTCCGATTCTTCAATATTCGGACTGGTTTTGAGTGCTTCAGAAAAGGATGTCGTCTGATCGAGAATTGCGGGGTTGAGGTCGGCCATGTGGAGATAGGCAATCAACACGGGGAGCTTCCGCAGACTGGCTGGATGGAATTTGTCATACTCTCCGATGCCGAACCGGGGCCCGTTATTCAGATCGCGGAAATAGATGGAAAGATGCGATACGGTTCCCGCGGCCTTGTATGCAAGTTTCTTTGCTGTGAGCGCATCGCGTAGCGGCTCGTAGTCCCACACCCCCTCCTTGAACCCCTTATCACATTGTAACTCGGGATTGAGGAGATCGAAGTCACGAGAGCATGTGGTGTTCCATGCATTGACGTTCAGTAGTCCGAGCAATATCAGAGCCCCGAACGAGAATGCCAACACGTGGCTCAGAAATACTCGCGCCGACGGAAATTTGCGCATGAGACGCACTGTAGCCAGAGTATGCGCCTCACTCTGGCGGGTCCACAAGTCGCCCTTATTGCCATTTTTCTGCCTTGTACCCTGACGAACTGTCATTGTCATTTCACGCGAAGTTCAGGATTTCTTTTGATACGAGTCGCGAATTGTGGCCCGGGCAGTGGCGATCAACTGTGAGACAGCATCGCCGCTCCTTCCGACGGCGATTATTCTGGCAAGATCGTGCATTTGAGGAAATTGGCTGAGCGTCGTCCCTGCCCGGGGAAAGTTCAGAATGCTCACGCGGTCGTCATTTCCTGCTCCTTGAAAAATACTTCGATCATCGAATTGTGGTCGGATCGTGTTCTTCACGACGGCTTTCCCGTGTGTTTTGTAGAGCTGCATGGCCCAATGCAGATTTGGGGGCGACGATTCGGGGAGAGTATTCCACTCTTCTCCGAGAGTGGTCAGCATCTCCAGTTCCGTCAGGCTCGGTGTCCCTGGATCTCGGTGGGTGTCCAGATAACTGATGAGCATGGACGACGATCTGTTTTTTCGCGGATTTATCTCCGAAAAATATTCTGCCCCCTCAGCGGTCGCGATCCAGTCGAAGCCGGCGAAGCCCCTGTACCCTCTCTTTTGCATCGCGCGCCCAAGCATCAGGGAGAACGTCTCTATTCTTTGCTGCTGGTCTGGTGCCAGTTTCGATGGATAGGAGTTGCCGTAGTACAGGACGTCCTTTTTGATGATTTGATCGGTGAGACCGACATATAGGACCTGGTCATTCCCGATGAGAACGAGCGAATTGGGCGAGGCAAGTTTCTCCATCCATCCCGTGACGAGAAACGGTGGGTGCTCATTGAACGCGCGCAATTGTTCGACATTGCTGATCCGCAGAGAATTTTTCCCGCCGCTTCCTTTGTCCGAGGATACGAATGCAGATCCGTATTTTTGTACCAGTTCTTTAAAGAGCGTCGCAACGGAGTCCAGAGAGTCCACCACATTCCCTTCCGGTACGGGAATACCCAGGCTTTGGGCAAGTCGGTATGCCATGGTTTTACTGGAGAATTGTTCAACGATCTTCTCGTTCGGTCCGGTGACGATGTAGCCCTGCTTTCTAAAATTCTCCACGAATGGTGAATTGAAATACGTATTCATAACCACTTTCTTTCTGCCTGCACTCGCAACGCAATCGAGAAATGCGCGCCGAAAATTCCCGATGCTTCGCAAGAGCGTTTCCCGAGGAACATCCGGATGCAGAAACTCCGGTGGAAGATAATTGTCGACCGCAAGGATGCTGTGCAGAATCGGTTCGGACAAGGGCATGCTTTCGGGTGGCGTGAGAAATTCTCCAAAGGCCGTATCCCTGGTCTCGGGATCGACGTAGTTGGTGCTGTTGACCGTAAAGAGCGCATCGGGTTTTTTGTACGTTCTGGTACATGCATCGATGTGCGTTGGGTCCTTTCCGATGCCGATGACGAACAGTTCGTTCGCTCTCATATATACTGATTATATACTATAATAATGTTATTATGTCAAATTCAGTCAATCGACTCGCAATCGCAAAACGCTCTAGCATTTTTGGTAGTGCTCCCTTCTGAACGCTATAGCAATTCTGGTAGTGGGGCGGGTTGCTGGCTGTTCGTACAGCCGTGATGAATCCGGCCAGGAGTTTGTATCCGTGAAGGCAGAACTTTTACTCCCAGACGCTGATTTCCTTCCAGTCCGACCAGGAATCTTGCGCAAATCCCTCTTGGCCGTTGTCCATCAGCATGAATTCCGCCAGACGATAGCGAACAATTGGTTTTTCAAACGTAAATGAAGAAAAATCGAACTGAAAATCTAGAGCATGTTTCTGTGGAGTTATCGCATTAAAGTAGCCGACAACTTTTTGCGTTGGCCTTCGTGTATTGATAATGGTCACGGCGTTCTTGCCTGGATCAGCGTCAGGATTCGCAGTTTCATATCCCGCAATATAACGTCGTGGCAAAACAACATAGAATATATCGCTGCTGTCATTGATGTAACCGATTTTTTTGATATCCACAGCTGCAATCATCGGAGGCCACAGAGTTTTCTCCTGTGAGACGGTGATGTGAGCGAGATTTTTTCCCTGAGAATCCCATGTGCAAATCTCTGTATTGAAATCTACCGAACTGCCGTAGGTGACGAAACGATTTCCCGACCATGGGTCATAGGCAAACATACTTGAGCAGGGAACGATTGGAATGTTCCTGAACGTCTTCGAGGCGATGTTGATCAGTCGAAGCTCATTTCTCCAAATTCCGTCTTTTTGTGTAATACCTTCCAATGCTAGGGAGGTTCCGTCTCCAGAAACCCTCCATTGATGTACGCCTGTATACAGTGCATGGCGTTTTTCATTGTTCGTTACTTCCAACACATACGAATTACAGGATAGTTTGTATGGATGAAGGACGTATCCACCACTCAGTTGTATTGGATCTTCCGATGTGACTGCAATCTGCGGTCCACCATTCGTATTGGGAAGACTCGTCGGGCTTTTGCCGGGATTGAAAGCAATTGTATCGCAAGGCCATGCTGTCGGACCGTCATTCGTATAGGCATAATCTGGATTTGGATTGGGAAAGTCTGCCTTGATGCTGATGGGACCTGTAACGACATCCGCAAAGCGAAGTGTAAATTTGTGACCAGAGCCCGTTGAAAGTATGTCTTCGCTTTTCGGTGGTTGCTTCGCACAGGCCGAAAATACAAGAAGTGCAGCAAAAACAAATACGCGTCTATCCATAGGAAACGAGTATAGTTGCATTTCCGTTCACCGTCATATTGCAAAATATTCCAAATCGCCAAATGGAATGAGATGTAGATGGAGCGGGTTACTGGATGTTATTACAACTCTTATATGTCCGACTAGGAGTGCGTGTCCATGTTAGCAGTTTCAAGTTTGCCCAGAGCATCCTCAGCAATATCCAATAGATCAGAAACGATGCCCAATCGGCCACGAATAATTCCTGTTTGCTGTGGAATGGGATTCATCATCGCTGAAGAATCTCTTCCTCTTGTCACAGTATTCAAACTCACTCCAATGGCATGTCTAAAATCTAATACAATCAGATCTCCCTGCGAACTGTTGAAACGTCCTCTGAATTCTTTTGCCTGCGCCTCAGTCACTACTCCGATCTGCTGGAGGTTTGCAATGGCAACTTCGATGACATGTTTGCCGGGTTCGGGATGAGCACAGCCCGCTCTTACACTTCTCACAGTATCATCACAGCCCGTCGTTCCATGATGGCAAAATCCGCAAGGAGCTGAATCAAGGCGTACCAGGTCTTCAATAGTTCTGGTAAGGACGGATATACTCATAATTGTATTATTTCATGTAATAAATTTTTGTCAATGGAGCGGGTGAACGGAATCGAACCGTCGTCACCAGGTTGGAAACCTGGGGTAATAACCATTATACGACACCCGCTTGAGGTTCTTCAAAATGAACGCCCGGACAGGATACTGAAATCCGGTGTCGGTGAGAAGGCCTTAGATCTTTGAACATCTCTGCCATTTGGACTCATGTATCGGAGTCCAGGGATTGCATCGGGCGAGGCGGCATAGTGTCAGCAGAGTCCCCACGAAAGTGCCCTGCTCGCGCAGGACTTCCTTCGCATACATTGAACAGGTCGGCTCATGCCTGCAGAATCCATAGGGATACAGAACCTTCAGAGGACCATGATCGGGCGAGAGCGTCGCCTGATACAGATCGATCAGCACGACGAGGAAATTGCTCGGGAGCCGCCAGATGTACTGCACCATGGAACGCATTGGAGGAGAATTGCGCCTGATCTTCCCATGCCGTAGGCTCAAAGCCAACCAATGTTCCAGTTTTCCGACGTCACCGTCACGATGCAGGGGCTGCTCTCAGTCCTGTATGCGCTCGTTGCCGTGATGATTATTGTGGTGCTCTATCATTTACTCTTCATCGTCACGGACCTGCGCAAGATCACGCGACGCCTTGAAGAAACAACTGCGCAGGTGGAGACGATGATTCTCAAGCCTCTCTCTATTATTGACGAAGCGCTTACCTGGGTGGTCGACCACATTCAGCATCATTCCAAAAAGAAGAAAACCAAGAGCGGAAAGCCGTTCGATATCGAGTCGGTCTGATCATCTGTTCATGCGCACCCCGCGTTCCTCATTGCCGGCAAAGGGCAGTGAGTTAACCCAGGCGCTGCGCAGCCTGGAACGGACGGTCAATCGTTTGCCAAGGCAGTTTGAGTACGTCATCCATCCCGGGAAACATCTGTTCATGAGCTACATCCGTGGCATCGTGTACGGTCTCGGAGCCATCACCGCGTTCGCCGTTCTCATCCCCGTCATTGTCTGGACGCTGCACCGTGTCGAATGGGTTCCGATTCTCGGTGACTTCATCAACCGGATCGCCATTCAGGTCGAGAATGTGCAGGTACGGTCGCCCCGATAACCCTTCGCTACGCTCAGGGTGACAATTACAGTATGGGCTGATTGTCTATGAAGACCCGAACGAAGAATCTCTTCAGCACTTCGAGCGATGCTTCAAGGATATCGTAGACGAGGGAATTCAGGCGCCGGATTTTGGCGTAGAGCTCGTTGAGTTTGTGGGCCGCTCCGGGATCCGAGGAACGCGCGACTTTCGCCGCGAGGCGCTCGAGCTTTCGCGTTTCCTGACGAATGTGCTGCGTCAATCTTCCCTTCATGACCTCCGCTGCGGGAATATTCTTCAATGCAAGATCGCGCGTCGTCGTTCCCTGCGTGCCCTGCGCACCGCCCGTCGCAGCCGCACCCGCGCCGCCCAGATCGCCCGAGCGATCCTCGCCGCTGCGTTCACTGACGCGTGCACTGAAGTTCTCGAACGTCTCGAGGAGGTTGGTCAGTTCCTGCAGCTTCCCCGGCTGTCGCACAATCAGGCGACTGGTCTCGACCGACGTCAAAGAGCCCATTTTCTTGTCCGCCGAAGAGGAGAGGGAATTGGCCATACTCCTTATATTGTCGCGTTTTTTGGCGTAAAAGTCAATTAGAAGGCAAACGAGGCAATCGAAGGAATCGAAGAAAACGAGGATCGTCGTTTACGTTGTTTGCATCGTTTTCATCGTTTACCTACCATCGATCCATGGAAGAGCGAACCATTTTCCACAAAATACTCGATCGCGAACTACCATCCACGATCCTCTACGAAGACGACGACGTACTCGTGATCAAAGACATTCATCCGCAGGCGCCGCTGCATCTGCTCTTCATCCCAAAGCGTTTCGTGCAATCACTCGCGCATCTGACGCCCGAGACGGAGGATTTGCCTGGGCTGCTCATCAAAAAAGCGAGGGCGTTTGGAAAGGAAAAGGGGATTGCCGACTACAAGCTGATGTTCCACGTGGGGAAGTACACGCTGGTGCCGTATTTGCATTTGCATTTTTTGAGTGATGCAGCACTGGATTCCTAAAACAGCTCTCTCATACGCATACGAGAGAGCTGTTGATTTAGTACATCGCCATCCTTGGCTATTCTTGGAATTTCTTCAGGGCATCAGCCTCGTCTTTGCAGAAGGTGAAGAGCCTGTCCAGCCGCTGAATCTCGAAGACTTCGAAGATGTCTTCGTTGACACTGCATAGGACGAGCTTGCCGTTCTTCGCAGCGACCTTCTTGTTCAGGGTGATGAATTTCCCGCTCGTTGCGGATGAATAGTATTCCACCCTTTGGAAGTCGACCACGATTTGCGTGCAGCCTTCCTCGTCCACAAGTTTCCAGAGGTCATCGCCGATTGCCTGGATGTTCTGCTCATCCAGGATCTTGCGATCGATCAGGGTACAGATGGCGATCTCGCCCTCTTTCCTGATCTCGAAACGACGTTGCTTGGCCATGAGAATCCTCCAAACAAAGAAAGGAACAGCGGATGTACACGAATGCAGCAGGGCTGCACTCGTATACTTTTTCATTTTTTCCGTCGTTCGTCAATTAGGCGCTGTATCCGGCTTCCTCCGCGTCTTTCTCTGTCTTGAAGGTCACGCGGTTCTCCTCGGCGATCTTCTTCCCGGCTGCGCTGTCGGCGGCGTAGTACTTCTTGCCGGTTTTCGATGCTACAAAGCCCGAGGCGGGTGCATCCTTTTCGGCGCCGCCTTCGGCGGCGTGCGCGGGTTGCAAACCCGCGTTACCGTCTGTTTCAGTCGGCTTCATCTTCGCTTTGGCCTCCTCCTCTTCGCGTTCGCGTTTGATCCGCTCCATCGTTTCCTTATCAATGGGCTTGAGAGCTTTGACGGAGAGACCGATGCGGCGTTCGTCGACGTCGATGTTGATCACCTGTGCATCGATCTTCTGGCCGATGGTCAGGACTTCGGCGGGGTCGGTGACCTTGTGGTGTGCGAGCTCGCTCAGATGGACGAGACCATTGATGTCCTTCTCGAGCTTCAGGAACGCGCCGTAGTCGGCAAAACGGACGACCGTGCCCGTCACGCGCTTGCCGACGGGGTAGCGTTCGGCAATCTCCTCCCACGGATCTTTCGTCAGCTGCTTGATGGAGAGACTGAGCTTTTCGCCGTCCACGCCAATCACTTTGACTGTCACGCGGTCGCCGATCTGCGCGAATTCGGAGGGGTTCTTGACGTGTCCCCACGCGATTTCGGAAATGTGCACCAGACCCTCGAGCCCGTCGAAGGCGACGAAGAGCCCGAACTTCACCAGACCGCTCACCAGTCCCTCTTTGACATCACCGATCTTGAGGTGCTCGAGTGATTTTGCCCGCTGCTCCGAGAGCGCCTCACGCTCACTGACGACGATTTTGCCGGCCTCCTCGTCCATCGTGATGATCTTTACGGTGAATTTGTGACCGACGAACTTCTGCAGACGCGAGATGATCTCCGTCGTGTCGGCATTGTTCACGCGCGGGTAATTGACCGGCGCGAGCTGGCTCACGGGGAGGAAGGTGCGAATGCCGTCGATGTTTGCGAGCAATCCTCCCTTATTGGCCTCCTGCGGAACGAATTCCATCGTCGTATCGGCCTCCACCATGCGGTGGAACCGGTCCCACGCCTTCTGCTGACTCGCCATGCGCAAGCTCAGCACGATCATGCCTTCGTCGTTCTCTTCCTCCAGCACCAGCGCCGCCACTGGATCGCCGACCTTGAGCTCACGGAACGTGTTGAACGAATCGCGGAGCTCACGGCCCGAGACGATGCCCGTGGCCATGCCGCCGATATCGATGAGCAATTTGTTCTTCCCGCGATAGACGACATTGCCCTCGATCAACTCGCCGGGTTTGACCCTGAGTGGCATCGGGGCATCCTTGAGGAGAGCGTCCATGACGGAGTTCGTTTTGGCTTTTACAGCGGTGCGCGGAGACATAAAAAGATGGGGTGCG
>JAHFJP010000042.1 GCA_023245765.1 Candidatus Peribacteria bacterium | reverse complement strand
TGCAACGCGCGTTGGTGGCGATTGAACAGGCGCTGACCCGCTACGCGAAGCAGGATATCGACGTCGGCAGGCGCACCGCCCTGTACCGCATGCTGAAAGAATACGTCGAGGCCTTCGATATTGAGCACATCGTGGAAAGCCTGGCGTAGGGGGGAGGAATGGCATACGGATATCTGTACAAATTCCCTGTTTTGTTTTACCGTACTCCTTCCATGATCGAAGACTTTGACGTTCCCTTTGGCTACAAAAAAGCCCCTCCGACTCCGGAAGGAGAGGAGGAGCATCTCTGGCACTATCGCGCGCGCATACGCGAGCGATGCCGGCTACCGAAACATCCACCGCACACGCTGACACCGGAAGTCGCCGACGGCATCCGCTTCATCCGCCATGACATCGCCGCCCTGCTTCCCGAAGAGTTCACCCGCGATGACATGTTCAGCCTGTTCCTCCAACGGGAAAATCCGTTCGGGAGTTATTACATGCTCGACGAATACGGAGAGGTCCGATACGATCGGGAAAAAGAAGAAGCCGCAATGCGGTCGAGTCCATACTTGCCGGGCTACTACGACATCGACGGAGAGGAACTGATCGCCTCGTACCAACGCTCTCTCGATGCCGACAAAAATTTGAATCCAGGATATGTCGACTTTCCAGCAAAAGACCGCGTGCGGTTGCAACTCGGCGTTCGGCGAACACCGAAACCGGACCCGGTCACGATCGTCGAAGGAGTCTATTACCACCAATTCACCTCCGACGAGTGGCACTCTGAACACGCGGCGCCACAACTCTTCGCCGCCATCGAAAAAAATCTGGAGGACCACACGACCGATGATCCCTTTGAATGGGTGCGTGACCGCGCATCCATCGCCGCGGGCTATTCGGTGCTCGGCGGCGGCAAGGATTGTTCGCCGCTGTTTCTTGCCGACGTCTATGAGCGCATGGCGTCCACTGCCTGCAACACAACTCCAGTCGGTCACGGGCAACCGATCGATTACGAGATCGGTCCCGAGGAGGAAGATCTTCTGATCGAACTCTACGGGCGGTATGCGGATTCCGTGTGCCCGGAAATGGTCATGCTTGTGCTTGAACACGCACATGTGCTGACGCCACAGATTCTTCGCGAGAGCGAAAGCATTCGCCTCTTCCTGTCGCATCTTCCCGAAATGTTGGAGAACGGCCTGAATATCGACCGCGTTGATGAATTCACGCGCGCACCCACACGGGAAACAGGCACGCTTCTCGAACGACTGGAATCCGGACTCCGGATTGCCACGAGCATCTACTGCGGACAAAAACCGTGGTGGTTCAAGGAAAACTTCGACATGAGTGAATGGTTTCTGGAAAACGACCAGGAGGACCGTGATGGTCGGCTGAGTATTCGCAATGACAGCGCTGGGCGGGCGACCATGGAACGCCTCGCGGCCAAAGCCGGATTCGCGTTCCGGCACGTGATGGAACCCTACGTCGCCATTGGGTACCGGATGACGGGCATCGCCCCCTTCACCGAAGATGAGGCGATCGACTTCACGGCATTCGTGACCAACCACTACGGTGTCGGCAACGCACGACGCGGCATCGAAGTTCTCCAGCATTGTTTCCATGTCCTGGAACAGGAAGAGCAGTCCCGTCGTCCGGATCGCCTCAAGCATCTGCGGGAGCATCTCGATGACGTCGCTCCACAGACGCTCACGATCGGACGGTTGGAAGCCCGCGCTCCGGTCTTCGAAATGCCGGGCGTCCACCAGCTCACCGCTACGATGCTCGGGAAACAACTCGCGCAGAGCGGTGACGTCCACAATTTGCGGATCGGTTTTGACGTGCTGCAGGCAATCGATGACAAATTCAAGGAACCGCTCGCCGAGCGCGCGAGAACGTACGCACCGGCACTGCCGGACCACCTGCTGGACATGGAACGGCGCGGGCTGCTCGTGAGTCAATCTTCGGAAGCACGACTGGTTCTTCCGGTTGCACAGGAACATCTCACGATCGACCCGAAGGGAAATTCCATTCTCGGCATCTTTGATCTGTACGCACAAATGAAGGAGGAATGCGGGGAGGTGGATCGCAGAACAACCGCTCTCTACTTTCAGTTCTGCGCAGCGCGCATGCCCGATCCCTGGCATCCGCCAAAGGGATTCCTGAAGTTTCTGCAGCTGTTCGAACGGATTGAAACGCCCGGCTGGCGGTTTTCCGCACTCGAGCATCCGCGGGATCGCCAGAAGGTAGAAGAGGAAAACGACCGACGCACGACCACCAAAAAAATGCTCGTGAGTAACATGCTCGACGCATGGATCATGGGTCTGCTGACCGGTGATGAACTCGAGGCGCTCTTCGCGTGGCTGACGGCAGAGTTAAAACCGGAGGAGCGCATCGCGGTGCACAAGGACGTCCTCTGGAACAAGTGGCACGAGCGACTGTGGAGAATGGACAACCCGCCACCCAGGGATGAACTGGACGACGACATTGTCGACGAATACGGAGGGTACATTCACAGCAACGGCAATTGGAGCAGCGCGCCGGAAGGGACACCGGAGGAACGGCGGCAGCAGGCGATGGAAGAACTTGATCGGGATATCGCAATGGCCTGCGATCTCCGCGAGCAATCGATCCGCTCCACACGGATGGTCGCACTACAGCAGAGCTTTACGATGCTCAGCGTCCTCAACAGCATGTCGATCGCGGGATCGTTCGATCATCAGGAGCTGCGGTCCGTGCTCCGCCAGGCGATTCTCCCAGGAGAATTACGTCCAGGGGATGGCAACACGAACCAGGAAAACGACGCAATGAAGAAGGGGCACATGCTCGCAAACCTCGTCCGGCTCCAGGAGCTTGGAGGAATTGATCATGAAGCGCTGCGCGAGGCCGTCCAATCGAGCGAGACTCCCGCACAGGCGTGGGCAACGGCGCAGGCGTTCATCGACACGGTCCTTGTCCGATGCATGCAGGAATCCATCGGATCGAGTGTGCCTGCCGCCATCGAGCGGGTCACGAGGCTTATGGAAATACATGCTGGTGGGGATCCCACATCCGCGCAGCTGGAGCTCCGGCAGGCAGTAGCACAGATTCGCTGGCAACTGGAAGGAGAACTGAGAGCAATCTGGGACGGCGCCCCGTTCGTGGCAGCGGATATCGTGGACCGGGTTTTGCGCGAATTCCGCATTCCGCAGTATGTCGAACTCTTCGATCCCATCCGTCAGTTCAATGCCCACGCTCTGCCAAAGTATCTTCCGGAGCCCTCCGGGAATCCCCGGCACGGCGACCTCTACGATTCCAATGCCCACTCCGCACGGATGTTCCAATTTATCGGCAGCCGCATCCTGCAGGAACACGCACATGCGAACGGCGATGGCGCACTGGCTACATTAGAGCAACGATATGGTGCATCGTCGAACGTGAATATGAGTGGAGGCACAGCACTCGTCAGGCGCCTCGCGATTCACCCGGACAATGACCATGCACTGGGCGACCCCGCCTCGATGTATCAGCAACTCGCAGAGCATCTGCCGGATTTCCAGAAGTACGTAGACCAGTGGCGGCTTGCCGATGTGCCGCTCGGCCCCATCGGCGGACGCTGGCATTTTGGCAATCCCGTCAGCGACAAACATTTGGAGCTCTTCAAACATCTCCTGTCACTGGGGCAAACGCCGTTCCGGATGATCCACAGCAACACCTCGCTGATTGTCCCGGGCTTCATGAGCAAGAACGAGATGCGCATGTTCATCCTGATGCTTGCACTCGAAGGCCTCATTGATCCGGCCAAGGCTGAACTCCAGCTTGGCGTGACGAGTCGGCTGTCACCGCAGCTGTGTGCGTACTTCGGCAGTTCCTGCATGCTCGGCACGGCCCAGTGTCCGCCGTTCAAGATCGATTCGTTCGTGCCGAGCAGACCGGACAACCACTACCTGACCGCAGCGCGCATCGTGGCGTACGACGCCTATCCGGAATCAGCAGGGACGCGACGCAACTTCGAACTGCCATTCATGTTCCAGGGCTCGCCGGAATCCGGCAAAAACGTGGGAGGGAGGACCGACATCCTCGGCCGCTGGAATGTCCGGTGGAATCTCGGCACTGCAAAACCCGACCTGTACACGATGGATGATCTCGACATCACGCATACCGTCGGCGCTACGCTTCGCCACGTGCAGTATGGCGGACCTCTGAAGGACGCCGGACTCACTTACATGAAACGTCATCGGGAGATTCTCGGGGACTATGGACTCACCGATACGCTCGACGCTCCGTGGGTCTATGACCGAGAACATGAGGCATACGAGGACGCATCCATGAACCCCGAACACTTCAACCGGTGTGTGAAGGCCTGCATGGACGTGCACTTTGCGCACGCAAGCGGCTTCGCACAGCGAAAAGGCGCAGTCTTTGACGTACGGGAAAATATTGACATGCTCATACGCCAAGCGGAAACTATCGGTGCGCAAGTCCTGAAAGATCCCGCATACGAAAGCGACGTCCGCGCGCTCCTCCAGGCAACCTCCTACGAATCTTTACTTTCTTAACGCACATACTATGGGCACTCAGCACAGAGGAGTTACCGACCAAGCCGATCGCGGAGAATCCAGCACGATCAGTGCTCCCCCTCCGTTGGCAAAACTTGAGCGCGCAAAGCCCGCGCATGTCGTTCAGGAAGTGGAGAGGACAGGCACTCTCGCGAAGCAGGTCATCGCTCCACCAGCCTCCGGACACGTGAAAGTCGGCCCTGACAAGCGCGACGGAGCAAGTACCATCAACACGACGCCGACGCCTGAGCCTGCGCAGCTCGCAACTGCAGTTCCAGTGGCAGCGCCGACCCCCGAAGCTGTCGACGACACGAAAGCGAAAGTGATTGCACTCCTCGCGACGTTGGCAGACGACGAAATTCAATATCCTAAAGAAGGTCCCGCAGCCATAAAGCGCAAGCGCGCATCATGGGTCGCCGAAGGCCTTGCCGCTCTCTCGCGTCTTGTCTTGAAGAAAGAAACGAATCTTCCCGAACTGAAGATCAATGGAAATATGCGAACAACGTTGATCGGCAACCTCCGTGAACCTCTTCAGAGACTGCTCGGCAGCGAACCTGTCCGGAAGCCAAAATTCCTGGGGTGATTCGCGACTCACCCCTGATACCCCGTCGACTTGACGGTCGTATCGGGATACTCGACCCACCGCAGCGGCGTAGAGGCACCTGCGTCGGTATCGATCCATTCGAAGTGACTCTCTGCAGCGCTCGGACCGAGTGCGGTGAGGGCGATCGAGTCGAAGTTGATCAGACTGACCTGAAGCGCGGAAGTGGAAATGGCCGACTCTTTGGGATTCGTGATGTTCATCTGCAGAACAAAGGTCTGGTCGGTGCCCTGATCGATCGTCGTATTGACCGCCGTCGACGTGAGGCCGCCGCACTTCACGATGAATGCATCCTCGGTGATCGACCCCGAAAGGAGCGTGCCGTTACTCAGCATCGGCGAGCAGGCGGTTGTGACGGTTCCGTTCGCTTTGTTGTAGAACTTCATCGTGGCCCCGTCGAGAACGACATTGACCGCGTTCACGTTGAAGTAGAGGTAATTGAGGACCACTTTGTTGAGACCGTTCTTGGAATTGCCGTGCGCCGCAGCGGAGAACTTGAATTGCCCGACATCGGCAATGCCGACGGGAACAGCGCTCCCGTTGGGATCGGGATTGGCGTTGCTGATCGACGAGATCCTGGAGAGAACCGTCACATTGGGGAGTCCCGTGATTTGCTGATTCGTCGATGCCGGAGCGGTGCGGCCGATGAAGATTTCTCCGTCGGCGGTTGCGTTGCCGTTGTTGGCGATCAGCGCGTTGGAGGACATATCACCGCGAGCTCTCACGGCGCCCTCGCCGGTGGTATTGTTTGCGACCGCCGTACTGGCAAGGAAGATCTGGATCGGATCACCCGAGACGGCACCATTCACATCGTCCTTCATACGGGGGCGGACGAGAACTTTGACGTTGGACCCCTGCGGGATGATGAGTTGCCGGGCCTGCATCTTCACGCAGAGCGTTTGCGGTGGAGTGATATCGCTCCCACAACCGCCGATAGTCGCCGTACCAAACGGCGTGGTGGCACCTTCCTTATAGAGATCCAGACGGTCGAGCGAGCGGGTTGTTGTGCCATTGAGCTGGCTGAACTGGATATCGGTCACATCGATATCTTCGTACCATGCGCCGAAGCTCAGCCGCAGAATCGCATCGCCGAGCGCGCCGCCGAGACTCTGGCGACTGCGGACCGGGGTGGTGTCCTGCGACACAAAGAGATTTCCCTGGCTCACGAGTGTCCAGAGCATCGAGCTGACGGTCGTGACGGTGGTATCGCATGTGCTCTGCGGACAGACTCCGTTGGTGCGGATACCTGCGAGTGCCTGACCGTTATTCACCGGAGACTCCGCTTCCACGTAGGTATCGGCAGTCGAGAACTGCAGCTGAAGTGAATCATTGGTCAGAGACGGCGCAACGTCGCTGTGTGCCTCAAAGAGGACATCCTGCCCCGCGGGGACAACGTACCCTCCGCCGGTGATCTGACTGAAGGTGATCTTTCCCGCAATGGGCGAGACGGCCTTCTGGAGAATGGTATCGACGTTGCCACTCTTATCCGTATCGACCCAGAGCATGTAATTCTGACCATTGTTGAGCGATCCGGCGAGCGCCGAGAAGATGAACTTCGTGAGCAAAATATCCTGCGCGGTCGTGTTGCGCGCCTCGAAGCGCAGCAGATTGATGTTCTTCTGATTCTTCACCGCGACGTTGGTCGAGCCGATGTTCTTCTGGGCAATCACGAGCTTGGCTGTAGCCACGCTGCTCGAGGAAGAGGACAAAGAAATGGAAGAGGACGATGAACTGGATGATGACGTGGAAGACGATGATGAAGAGGTGGATGAAGAAGATGTGGAAGACGATGACGAGTTCGACGACGTGGAGCTCGATGATGAACTGGAAGACGAACTCACGGATGACGACGAAGATGACGAACTCGACGGCACCTGCACGACCGTCGTATCCGTCGCCTTCACCATTGCCTGCGCAGTGGCAACATTGGTGATGACTGTTCCGTTCTTCACTGTTGGAAGAACGGACACCTCCACTGTGACGGTGCTACTCGACAGTGGCGGAACTTTAACCAGCCACAGGACCATCCTGGCTCCACGAATGAAGTGTCCATTGTGCGAGGCACTGCGGAATTGCAGAGTCGACGGCAGAGTATCCTGCACCACAACCGTCTTGGGTCTCGCCGTCGTGTTCCCGACGGTCAGGCTGTAGGTAAGCACCTCACCCGGCAATGCCGTCGTGTGGTTATCGGTCTTCGTCAGCGTCACCATGTTTGCGGCAATCGCAGGCGTCCACAGGAGGACAGCCGCGCAGAGTCCGGCAGCGATAGAACTGGAAAGGAGCGTGAAACGGTGTGTGAACATAGGGGGTCAGAATACGAGCTTTCGCCAATTCTGCAACTTTTCCCCCAAGTACTTTTTTTGAGCATCTGCAGGCCAAATATTTTACGCGAAGAGGAGCATCGGTCGCTTGGTGCTGCCGCCCCCCATGTTCTCACTGATGATCGTGGACGTGGCAATGGCAGCGGCAAGCGTACGCACATCAGGACCGGACTTGTCCGGCGGTCTGTTGATGATCGTGGGATCTGCTGCTCTCTGCACAATGCTTTCAATCATGGCGGTAATCTTCTCCGGCGAGAACGTGGAAAGCGTTTGTCCGAGGAGATTGATCACCGTGCGGTAGAAAGCAATGATCTGGAGCTGATGGTCCCCGGTCGCGTTTTTTTCCGCGGCTTGCAGCTGGGTGATGGCACTCAAATAGTGATCCATCTGCTTTGGGAAATGTTGCTGACGGACTTCCTGGAGAATGTCGTCCGTGGTTTTGTACCCGTGCTGTGAGACCCACAATTCGAGGAGCATGGTCGCAACTTCCGGAGCCTGCGTGGTCTTGGACCATTGTTTATCATCCAGGAATTGCTTGAGGTGATCATGCAACGGGCCATGGGTCAGGTAGAACATCCGCCGCCGCAGCGAACTGACAATCCCCTCGCACCGTCGCACAAGCTCGACGGCGGGAACGATATCCGGCCCATCCCACTGTTCCCCCGCAATCTCGTAGAGCACGGAGCGCACCTTGTCCGAGAGTGATGCAAGAAATTCGCATTTCGACGAGGCAAGCACCTCCGATGAGCCGGGATCCGCCTGGCGGCCGGCACGCCCACGCAACTGGCGTTCGACACGGATGTTGTCCGCCACGCCGGTGCCGCACACGTGCAATCCGCCGATCGCTGCTATCTGCTGGGCCAATTTGATGTCCGTACCTCGACCGGCGCAGTCCGTCGTGATCGTGATGGTGTTCTCCGCGCTGGCCGCGCGGATAATGTCACGCTGGTCCGTGACGTTTGCTCCGGTCACATCGCGATTGTCATGGTCCGTCAAGAGTTGCAGACGCGCATAGCGGCCGGTCGACTTCAGATGTTCGTAGAGGGTGATTGCCGCTTTGATGGACTCGCGCTGGATCAGGAGCGGACGGGGGGAATGCATCTCGATCGTGTGTTCGATCGAGTCATGCAGCTTGTCGTCGGGTATAAAGCGCAGAGGAGCGTCTTCGCGCTTCGTCGGCCGGTGCCGCGGAATGTCCCATCCCGTGACCTGGAGCAATTCCTGTATTTCCCGCCGGTCCTCGGCGTTACCCATCGTGCCCGATATCCACCCGATCCACTCATACTGACTGAGAAATTCCGGCATGTTCATACATGCTTTCAACGACGAGCGCGGTTGCGGCTGCAATTTGTTCCGCAGGGCAACACACTGGTGCAAACCGTTTTCCCACTGCATATCCGGCTGCAGGCGTTCGGTGTGGCGGTGATCGACGATCACGATATTCCCGCCCCGCTTCACAAAATGCACATTCTCTTCAAAGAGCTGCGATGTGTGTGCCGCGAGTGCATACCGCAGAACGTCGAGCTCGTTCATTGTTTCGATCTCATAGGGGAACTTCGCTTTGTTCGAGCGACTTTTGATCAGCGCAATCAACCGGGCGACATCCATAAAGACGTTGTCGGCTCCCCCCTCCTCTTTGACGAGGGCATCGACCGTCTCCACGAAGAACGCAAGCACATCGTTGCTGACGCCGTATTCCCGGTCCGATAGACGACAACCGTTACGAATAATATCGAGGTTCATATCCGCTTCGTCCATCAGCAGAGCATCGAAGCGATCGATGGAGCTTCTGTTGAGATTCGCTTTCATTTCGGCAAAGGAGAGATCCGCATGCGTCGTGTGGACGATGGAAGATTGTGGCTGGAGAATCATGCCGCCGAAGGCGTAGTACGATGTATGCAGGTGGAATGATTGATAAAATTTTTCGAATGCCATCGCATCGCGCGCCGCCAGATGCCGGTCACTGCTGCAGACGTCCACTTTCCGTCCCTGCACAGCCAGGAGCACCGCTTGGAGGGCAAAGATGAGGGATTTCCCTTCGCCGGTTTCAATCTGCTCGTAGATGCCACGGCGATTCCCCTCCGGTAGTAGATCCTTCTCGGTATTCATCAGGAGGACCGAGAGCACCTGTGAGCCCCGGGGGTAGATGCCGAAGTGACGCCGCAGCAACTCGCGTCCAATGGAGAGGAACAGGAGTACGTCTTTCCTGTCGAAGGTCCGGGCTCTGTCGGGGTCAAAGCGCACGCTCCTGCTGGAGAGCACGTCGTGCATTTCCGCTGTGGATGGCACGAGCGTCCCCAGTGCCCGCTGGAGCTCTGCATCCGACATCTGAATAAACCGTTCCCCGAGTCGCAAAATCTCCTCATACCCGGCGAATGCCGCATCGAGGATTGGCTTCTCTGGCGCTTCCAGTTCGGGATGCTTCGAAAAATCGAACAGCGTTCGCAGATCATCCATGGATTCTTCGCCGACGCTCTCCTGGTGTTCTTTAAAGCGCGCCGCCGCTCTCTGCTCGGCAATGTCGCTGAATCGATTCTCGAGGAACAGGCTCTGGAACGGCAGGCAGAGTTCCTCCGGCAGCTGCATGATGTCCTGAAAGATCATCACCGCCTTGGGGATATCCTCTTCGACGACTGTTTCGCAATGACGAAGGAGGGCGACCTGGAACGATGGTAACTTCTTGGCGCCGATTGCCGTGACAAGATCGATAAGTGCAGTGATCTGTTGGCCGTTCACCCAGAAATTCTTGAAGATCTTCATCAGATCGACTTCATGCGAGGAGCAACCGCGGATCAACCGAAAGTACTGTTCCTGCTCTTTCAACGGAGGACGTTTCGTATCTCTGCGGGCAAAGTACTTGCGGAGTTCAATCTCTTCCGATGATCGCTTTTCCGTTCCTCTGAATGATGAACTCTGAGGAAAGCAGGACGCATCGTAGATGTACGCATACTCCGTGTAGTGCCCTTCCAAATCTGCTATCGACACTTGTGAGCAAAGAAATTTGCTCTCCCCCACTCCTCCAAAAAAATACCGCAGATCATGTGCAGGTTCTTCGGAATGCAGTTGGATGCACTCTGCATTTTCCAGGCCCGCCGCTCGTTGTACGCTCCAGAGTATTTCTGGCGTGAGCTGATGGAGACCGGCTGTGCGCAGAACACCATTGGTCTTCTCTACTCTTGCCAACGTCGTGGAAAATTCCGGCAGGAATCCATGCACAGACCACGCGTAGTCGAGTGTCTCCTTGTCGAATGGCGCATCCTTCGGATGTCCGAGCGTGACTTCCAGAAACGACAGCATTATTGCTTTCTCGTCGGCAGCCCTATTTGCGCTATTGAGAGGACCCAAACACTCCGGCAACAAGCGCTCCAGACGCTCAGGCCCATGCGGATTTTTTAGCCGTTCCGCGGCTCTCCATATCGCAAGGTAGACACTGTGAAATCGATCTAGAACGTCGAGTTCCTTCGTACTACATCCCCTCACAAACGAAAGAAGATCCCCCGTGCTAACAACGAAGCCGCAGTACTTCGAAAACAACGTATCCGGCGTCAGGTCTTCCTGTGGTTTGTCAGGAAATCCCATAGTGAACTTATACTTCAATTTGATCAAAATGTCAATATGTACTACTATCTAAACATGAGCGAAACAGCCGCTTATGGCATGAAAGAACGGGAGGCAGTCCTGCGAAAGG
>JAHFJP010000041.1 GCA_023245765.1 Candidatus Peribacteria bacterium | reverse complement strand
ATCACACTCTCCCTTTTTCCACCGTCGTTTCGGTCTGCGAGGCGCCTTTGGTGACGATTCCGGGAATTTGTCGCACTTCCCGCTTCGTGATGTTTCCCTGTGCGTCGAATGTGTAGATGTACGGCGTGCACAAGCCAACTTCCATCGTCGCGGCGGTTTCGTCGTCGAGAGTGTCGAGCCATTTGATAATGGGTCGCATGCTGTTGCCCGATGCGGTCACGAGAATAGTTTTGCCGGAGTACACGAGCGGCAAAACCGTCCAGCGAATGTAGGGAAGAACGCGGTACCCGACGTCCTCGACGCTCTCGCCGTTCGGCGGGCGAGTGCCGTAACTGCGCCGCCAGAGCAGCACTTTTTCCTGACCGTACTTCGCCGCGGTTTCGGCTTTGTTGAGACCCTGCAGATCGCCATAGTGCCGTTCGTTGAGGGCGCTGTCCGCAGTGACCGGGATATCGCTCTGCCCGAGGCCCTTGAGAAGAATGTCGAGTGTCTTTGCCGCACGCTGCAAGCGTGATGTGTATGCGCAGTCGAAATGAAAATCTTTGAGATGTGTTGCGGCGGTCGCGGCGTCCTTTTCGCCCTGCGGCGTCAGCGGCACATCGGTCCACCCGGTGAACCGGTTTTCGAGATTCCACTGGGATTGGCCGTGACGGACAATAACGAGGGTTCCTATGCGCTGATCGTAGCAGCTGGAAAAACCGGCCACAATCCGCTATAATAAGACAAATACACATGCACCTCGACTTCGCCTTCGTCTCACGGTTTCGCGCCATCCATACAATGACATGGGCGCTCCTGCTGAGCTGCCTCATCGTCGCCGCGGCGGCCACCATCGGCCGCGCGACGGTCAATCTGCGTGGCGCTCTCACTGCGGAGGACGCGAGCCTCGCGGTGATGATTCTTCTGCCGGACGAGAAGATCAGTGACGTGAAAATGATCAAAGCGAGCTCCGACACGCAGGAATTTTTGGCAGAGACGAAAGACGGCCCCAAGCTGATCCGCATGAAGCGGGGCGAGACGCAGTGGTTCGTGCAGGAGATGGTGACATTACGCGAGTAACTTCACATGTTCTCTTCTTCCCCCAACCGTTATGGCCGACAATGTTGAACTCCCCTCGGAGAGGAACAACGAAACACACGAAGTCGGGAACAACACGCCCGACAGGCTCCAGCCCCTGCGGCAAATCGCCGGCACTGTTCGCGATATTATCGGCATAGGGAGAGTCGACCCCCCGGCGCTGCGCCGCCTCTCGGTCTTCCTCGGCCTCACGCCGGCGGTGACCGATGTCCTCCAAGTGAATGTGAACAGCGCTGGCAGAGAAATTAATCTTGCGGCAACCCTGATTCCGGGACGACCCACGAATATTGTGACACTCCGGCTCGGCGGCCCAAACGGCGTGCAGCTTCTCTATCCGCCCTTCGGTGGTTCCGGCGGTTCAGGCGCTACAGCGCCGTCCCCGGACTTGTACCGGCCATCACCCTCAACGGGCGACCTGCCCTCCTCGCCCGTTCCACTGCCCCCCACGGATCCGTCGCCGTTCCCGATTCGACCTTCCCCGTGAGCCATAAACCAGGCATAGAGGGTCATAATTCAGGAGGAGTATAATGCAGAGTGCTCTGTGACTTTTCTCCCATGCCTCCCTATACCATCGATGAATTGGATAGCAGACTGACGATCGCAACGAATAAGCGGTCGATGGTGAGAGGCGCGAAAAAACGATTTTTGGCGGATATTCAGATTCAGGCCGTGCGCGGCATGATCATCAATGCCGAAGTGAAGGTCATCGCCACCATGAATTCCGAAATCCCTCCGGAGGTTGTGACGGTGGATGAGGAAACAGCGCGATTGATTAACGAACGGATTGATTATCTCGAGCACATCATCGCAGAATTACTTCCGCAGAATCTCAATTGATGAAAATCATAGACAATATTTTTGGCTTCCATAAGCGGAAAAAAGTATCTGGATCCAGAAAATGTTGCGCAAAGGAAATGACGGAGGGAAAATACAGCTCAGCAATGAACAGTGCGCGTCTCCTCCTCGGCCTCCTCCTGCTCCCGCTTATCGCGGGAAGGCGGCTGGCTGCGTAGGAGAACCGGAAATATCACTCCAAAGCAGAGCACCCTTCCCTCACAAAGGAAGTTTTTTTGAAATCTTTATTTCCATTCTCTGCCATCATCATGAGTATCACTTCCATGGACGAAACCATAGACCACCGCGGCACCGGCCGCTTGCTTCGCCCTCTCGACGACGACGGAGTGCGGGCGGAGATTGAGCGGGCTTCCAGCGAACCGATCCTGCGATTGCAGGAACTGGGACTTACGCCGGTCACACCAGCCATAATCAATGCCTGTCTGAAGCAGCATGGGATGCGCCGGATGCCTGAAACATCGCTGACACATTTTGGAAAAGGTCCGGGAATAGGTGCTCGAGCCGAGCAGCCGGTTCCATCACATACCACGTACTACCAGCAAAGCACACCATCACCCGAAAATGCCCCCTATGTTCTGACGATCGCCATTGAAGAATACAAGATCATTCGCATGCGTCACAAAACCGCAGCGGACGCTACCGGGAATCCCATCACAGAGGAGTTTGAGCCGTATAGAGATATCGGTTTTACAATCAGCATCGGCTTCAACCAACCCGGCTCAATCGTTCATTTGGAAAAAGACGGACCGATGGTCCACAAAGATGAATTGGGACTCAGGATCATGGAAATCATGGATACGTACCTGCCGATGCGTGCCTCTGCGACCCATGAGTGACGACCAGCCAGGGAAATACGACAATTGCGCGCCACATCCTCCTATACCGTCGGGGCTCGAGAAGAAACCGCCACAGCCACTCGAGCCCAAGTGATCGCATAAACGTTGGCGCGCGCTTTTTGATACCAGCAATGAAGTCGAATGTTCCGCCTACCCCCATCGCGACGCGAACGGAGGGCATCTGATGCAGATGCTCGGCAATCCAGAGATCCTGCACCGGTGCGCCGAACGCAACGAGGAGTAAATGCGGCTGGGCGGCGTTGATGCCGTTGATGATCTCTTCTGAATATTCCGGCCTCGGATTTCCGCTGAACGTTCCGACGATATTCAAGCGGGGATTTTTTGAACGCAGCACAGCGGCTGCTGCCTCGGCGATCCTCTCTCCTGCACCAAGCAGGAACACCGGATGAGATTCATCAAGCGTTTGGCAGAGTGCTTGTACCGTATCGACGCCTGTGACGCGCTCCGGGAGATGCTGGCCCGTCCACCGCGCCGCGAAGAGGAGGCCCTGACTATCGGGCAGATTGAGCGCACTCCTCTGCAGAAGATCTTTGAACCGTGGATTCTTTGTCGATTCGACCAGCATCTCGTTATTTGGCGTCAGTACGTGATGAGAAGCCCCGGATGCGAGAAATTCCCGCAGGATTGCCACGGCCCCGGATTGCGTGACCGCATCGATGGGAACGCCGAAGAGGTGGACGCGGGAGGGCATGGACGATAAGAATAGCACTGATGAAAAAGACCATCGTCCTGTTCGGGATCATGATCGCTCTGAGCGCGTGCGCGCCATTGCAGCCACTGAACAATGCGCAGATGGGAAATCAGGCATCCTCGCAATGGCAATGGAGCTCAGCGTCATGGACGCCGCCGCCTCCTGCAGAACTAGAGGGGGAGTTTGTGGAAGCGCCGGCAGTCGTCTCCGGAACGCTCAATGAGTCATTGGAAGAAGCGGGAATGCTGGTCCTTGGCGGCAGCGGCTCTGTCCGCATAACCATCTTCACCAATTATGGATGCGCATACTGCAACGAATTCTCAACGGACATGCTTCCCAAACTCCTCAGTGATTTCGTCGCCCAGGGAAAGCTCGACATTGGCATCATGGTCGTCCCCCTCAAAAAGTACCCGAATTCATCGCTCGAAGCAGCAGCTCTCCTCTGTGCGGCGGCGCATGGCAAAGGCCTGGCGATGCACGAAGTACTCACGGATGCGAAGACACGAGACAGAAAATCACTCCAGAGCATGGCAAAAACTCTGGGGATGACTGTGAAGGAATTCACAAAGTGTCTCGACAGCAAAGAAACGAAAAATCTGCTCGCCGACCAGCAGGCGTTCATCAATGAACACGCCGTGACGCTGATCCCGGCATTCATCCTCAACGAAGAGAAGCGGGTTGGATTGCCGCTCTATGCGGACCTGCGGGGATGGATCAAAGAGCAGCTCGCGCGGTGATTTTAATCATCTTCGTGCGACTTGCCTCACCTGCAACTAATTCGACGTGACCGATAGGGACATTGAAGTGGTCAGCCAGGAACCGGACGAGCGCTCTGTTCGCTTTGCCACCATCGGCCGGTGCTGCGATATCTATTTTGAGGCTCCCGTCCGCCATTATTTCACGCAGTTGTGATTTCTTTGCGTGAGGATGAACGCGAACGGTGAGGATGTTGGACTGTTCCATCATGGACTTGCTAATAAAACGACTGCTCCAAGCGCCATCGCAATTCCGATTCCCTGCTTCATCGTAACGACTTCACGGAAGATCAGAAAGAAGAGGACGACTGCAATCAGCGGATACAACGATGTGAGCGCGGTAACGACTGAGGCATTCCCCTTCTGAAGAGCCAAACTGTAAAAAAAGAAACCAGTGACGCCAAAAACACCAGTGAGTGCGGCATAGAGAGCTCCGAGAGGATGCCACTCCACGTTCCACGTCGTGAAGAGCAGAAGCGCTGCAACGGCAACTATCTGTCCGACAGTCTGGTAGACAGCCATGCTTCGCGGATGGATGTAGACGACGGCAAAGCGCGGAAAAAACGCCCACAAACCCCAAAACAACAGCGTAAGGAACGAGAAAAGAAGCCACTCTCTCATATAAAGAGGATAGCACAGACTTCCTTCCAAAGTACTTTTCACTTCCCTTCTACCATCCCCAGCCTCCGGTACACCAACGTGCGAATGTTGGCAGAATTTATGTTCAATAAATCCAAGCCTAGTGTAGTGGGGGGCGACCGGTACAGACGCACTGCCTCGTCCAAAGATGCAGTTTCGGGTGTGACAATATCTCTCAGCATGCTGTCGATTTCCCTATTCGGCCGAACTCCGGCTATTCTGTATATCTCGCTCCTTGTGAGCGGTTTTGGTGTTAGCGCTGCCACGGCAAATACTTTTTCTTCAGAACTGAGCTGATTGAATGTTCTTTTGGTGTTCACAAGTAGATAGTATAGCCTTTTCCGTCGAAAAACTCTACCACAACTCTTTCTTCCGCCATTCCTCAATCTTCTTGTGATGTCCGCTGAGGAGAACGTCCGGAACCTTCATTCCTCTGAATTCTTCCGGACGCGTGTAGTGCGGATACTCTTTTTTTCTCTTCAACGCCTTCGAGAAGCTTTCTTCATGCGCTGATTCCTCTTTGCCGAGCACTCCCGGAATCTGCCGCGCAATGGCGTCAATCAGGACCATCGCGGGGAGTTCGCCGCCGGTGAGCACGTAATCGCCGATCGAAATCTCCTCATCAATCCACCCGTCGATCACCCGCTGATCCACTCCTTCGTAGTGACCGCAGAGGAGCAGAAGATGTTTTTTCTTCGCGAGCTGCTCAACGCGGGACTGCGTAAGTTTTTTACCGCGTGGGGAAAAATAAATGCGATGTGCAGTCCCCCTCTCCCTCTGGGAGAGGGGCGGAGGGGTGAGGGCTTCTATGGCTGCAACCACAACATCAGGCCGCATCACCATTCCTGCTCCACCCCCATACGGTGAATCATCTATCTGTTTATATTTCCCCAATCCGTACTTCCGCAGATCATGCAGCGTGATGTTCAGCTTCTTCTCGTCTTGAGCACGCGCAAGAATACTTTCGGTCAGAGGACCTGTGAACATGGCCGGGAAGAGGGTGAGAACGTCGATATACACAATATCTATGTTAAGTGTTACAATAAGCTTTGGATATGCCTATTTTACCCAATCAAACTTACGGGAAGGGGACACCAGAAAATACTGACGTGATGCTTTTGTTTAAGCCAGAAGTTTATAACTGGCTTCATGAAAAAACCCGATTGCTAATCACGGATTATTTTACAATCAAGAATTCATATCAGCATTATGGCGTTAGCGGATTGTCGGATTATTCATTTCTCATTACACCAGCTTTTAAAGCTCTTGAAGGTACCTTAATCCAAATAGGAAATGAGCTTGGTTTTGACCTTAAAAATGCCGAACATAGAATTGGAGTTGTATTCAATGAGGAGAACCTTTCAAAATATTACCAGGATGTTTTATCAAAAATAGAAAGCCTCGATGCGGAAAACAAGGAAGATATTTCTATGTGGCTTAATGATGCTAGAAGACTCTTAAGGCATTTCAGACATTCTCCAGCACATTACAATGGTGAAACTAAAGATAGTTGGGTAATTGCATTTTCGACTGGAGACCACATACTTCGAATAATTCATGAAATGTGCCTTACTTTGTATAAAAGCAAACTGATAAAATTTAGATAAACTCCTTCATAAATTCAACAACATCCACTTTCTTCACTTCTTCGACGAGTGTCGTCTTCTTATCCTTTCGCGGAATCAACCGGTCATAGAAACTCGGAACATCTTCTCGTTGATAGAGAATTCCCGTGGCGATTCGCTTTGCAGTATCGAGCGCGAGAGCCCTCGCCTTTTGGGCTTCGCAGTGCGGATCATGGCCTTCGACGTTCGCATCATAACAGCGTTCGAGCAGGTACTGATGCGTGGCGAAGTGATTGTAGGTGGGGCACGCCTGGAGCACATCGACGAACGCGAAGCCGTGCTTCTGATGCTGGATCGCTGTTTTGAAAATTTCCGTGAGTTGCGGGATGTTTCCGCTAAAGCCGCGCGCGACGAATGTCGGTTCGAGTGCGAAGACGAGATCCATCGAGTTCAGCGTGTGCTCGGGGATGCCGTTGGGACTACTGTTCATCGGCTGGTCCTGCCACGTGAGCGAACTCGCCTGCCCGAGCGTGAGACCGTAGTTGCAGTTATTGTGGAGCACGAAGGTGATGGGGTAGTTGCTGCGGATGCCATGGACGAAGTGCCCGATGCCCTCACTGAAGCTCGCGCCGTCGCCGCCGAAGGCGATCACCGGCATGGTGTGATGTGCGAGTTTGGCACCCGATGCAAAGGGGATCACACGGCCGTGGAGACCGTGGAAGCGGTAGCCCTGGAGCTTGTCTGAGCCATTCCCGTGGCAGCCGACATCAAAGCACAGGCAGACCTGATGCGGCGCATGGCCGAGTTCGACGAGCGCGCGTTTCATCGCGGTCCAGATGCCGTAGTCACCGCAGCCGTCGCACCAGGTGCACTGCGTGGCGCAGGAGTAGTCGTTCATACTTGGGCCGGAAGTTTCCAAAGGAATTGGCATATGAGATAGCTGGTTAGCTTTTTAGCTGGTTAGCTTTTTAGCTTGTTGGAAAGGAGAAATCATAGAAGGAAAGCGAAGAAGCTAAACAGCTAACAAGCTGTGAAGCTCATCGTAAAAGAACGGGCGTCCATCGTATTTCAGAATTTTTTCTTTGATGTCGATCCCGGACTCCATCTTGATGACCATGCCGAGCTGTCCGTGATGATTGCACTCGACGAGGATTGTTCTCTTCGTTTTCTTCATCAACTTCTCCAACTTCTCCGTCTTCATTGGCCAGAGATAGGTGTAGTGAAGATAGCCGATCCCCCCTCTCCCTTTGGGAGAGGGGCCGGGGGTGAGGGCCTTGATCGCATCCAGAATCACTCCTTTATTGCTGCCCCAACCGATGATCAACGTATCGGGAGTCTGCGAACCGAAGAGTTCGGGTTCCGGCAGTGCTTTTTTGAGAGCATCCATCTTCTTCATTCTCTTTTTCATTTGTGCTGTCGCATTTTGGGCAGTCTCGTTGACGTTCCCCGCCGGATCATGTTCGTCTCCCTGAGCACAGTACGTCACCGCGTCGCTGCCGGGGAGCCATCGCGCCGAGATGCCATCGTTTGCCGTCGGATCGTAGCGGTCACCCGCCTTCAGCTTCTTCAACTGCTTCGGATCGGTGACGAGATTTCCGCGTCGGATAGCGGATTTTGACTGATCGTATTGCTGCTGTGTAAAGAGCGCTTCGGCGGTGTGCTTGTCGGTCATCACGATCACCGGCGTCTGGAATTCTTCGGCGAGGTTAAATGCCTCCGGCATTAAATCGAAACAATCCTGCGCGTCACTGACCGAAAGCACACACCGCGCAAACTCGCCGTGCGCGGAACCGATGGCGAGCAGCAGATCCCCCTGCGCAGTCCACGTGGGGAGGCCCGTGGCTGGACCCGGCCGCTGCGCGAGGACGAAGACCGAGGGATTTTCGATGATGCCATTGAGAGAGAGCGTCTCGGTCATCAGATCGAATCCGCCGCCGGAGGTTCCCGTCGCCGCTCGCGTCCCCATGAACATCGCGCCACTCATCATCTGCGCAGCAGTGATCTCGTCTTCCGCCTGTTTGACGACCATCCCCGTCCGGTTCTGCTGATCGGCGATGAACGTGAGTAGTGGTGATGAGGGCGTCATCGGGTAGCCGGCGTAGAACCGGCAGCCGCCATGGATGAGTCCGAGCCCCATCGCGACACTCCCCGTGAGGAGCATCTGATTTTTCCATTGAGGATCAGGATTGGGCAGACCGACGGACAAACCTTTCGCCGACGCAGCCGTGAATGTGAATCCCGCATCGATCGCGCCGAAGTTCATCTGCACGAGCTCTTCCCCTTTATGTCCGAACTGCTCGCGCACAAGTTCCTTGAGACCGTCAGCACTGCGACCGAGGAGACTCCAGACGACAGACGTGATCAGGACGTTGCCCAAAATCGGCTTCGCCTTGAGCTTTTTGAGGATGTCATCTGTGGGAAGTTCGAGGACGGTGATCTTCTTCTTCGCGAGAGTCTTCTGAACGTCGGCGGGGAACGACCACTGTGGCGTCTGATGGATGATGATGCCGCCGTTTTTGACGTCATGGACATTTTTTTCGAGTCCATGATGGTTGAACGTGACGAGAATATTCACAAGCGTTTCCGAACTCTCGATTTTCTCGTGACTCACATCGAGCTGATAACTGGAGTGCCCTCCTTTGATGAGCGACATGTACTCGCGGTAGCCGAACACGCAGTACCCCGCGCGCTTGAGCCCCTTCGCGCAGATCTCGCCGACAGAGTTGACCCCCTGACCCTGCGCGCCGACGATTTTGAGTGATACTCTTTGCATGATGCTAATACACAAATAACTACTACACTATTTTCATCAATGCCTGCGCCCAGGCTCGTACTTTTTCTTCCTGACCGTATGGCTCATTCACGATCTTCAGCGGCTCACCAAGAATTTTTCCACCGTGCTTTTCCACGAACGTCTTGAGATGTTCCCCCGCGCGCGCGGTGTACTTGTACCGCTCATCACCGAGCGCGACGAGCGCGACGAATTTCCCTTTGAGATCGACATCCTTCGCCGGACCCCACACAAATGCATGCATGTGCGGGTTGAGCTGCCCTTCCGGTCCGCCCGTGTTCCACGTGCCGCAAGCCATGAGAAGTGCATCTCCTTTGGCAAAATCTGCGGCTGTCGCCAATTCCACTCTGCAGGACGTAACTTTGATGCCGCCAGCCTTTAGAGCATCGCTGATGACCCCGACAACGTACTCGGTATGGCCGCTCGTAGAAGCGTAGAGAATATGGAGTGATGACACGGGCGAATTGTACCTGCGGTTGCGGTGAATGCGGAAAATTGACAGAGGAACAATTCAATGTGTCGTGCTATCCATCATCCTCCTCAAAAAGCGGTTTTTCAGCTATAATTAAAGGATTTTCTGAATACACACGCATGCCGGACGAAACCAATACTCCATCGCTGCAGCCCCGGCCTCTCCCCCCCGATCCGAACGGGTCGCCGGAGGCAACCGACAAATCCAATGAAGCGGGAAACAAAGAAAGTGAAACCCTCTTCAGGCAAGGCAGGCAGAATCTGGAGCAGGCGCGCAAGAACGGAGATCTGGGTGCGGCCCTGATGGGCATTGCATTACTGCTCGGAGCAATTTTCGCGCTACGTCGCCAGCGGCGCGAAACGACAAACAGCACGCAACAGATGCTCGCAGAAACCGGCGGCTTCGATCCGCGGATTGTGGATGACCCCGAAGCGACGCTGAAGGAGATTGACGCACAGCACAAGACAAGCGCTGGGCGGGGAAAAGATCTGCAGGACACGATTGCAAAGTTAGAAACCGATCTCAAGGCGCAATCAAACGCCGGATCGACTGTCGCGCTGCAACTGAGACGGGATATTGAGAATGCGCAGCAGGAGGCAGGAAAAATTACCGGCGAAGGTGCACAGCTCGGTGCGCGCATCGCACGCCTCAAGATCGAACAGGGACGGCGGCAGACGATCGTTCAATCCGCAAACAAAAGTCTGACTGCCGTGTCGCCGGCCCGGAATCTGACGCTCCAGGGAAACCGGTTGACGATCGACTTTCGCGATCCCATCACGGGGGATCAGAACGAGCGCCTCGAGAATATTCGCAAACAGTTCGGCGGATACGGCGTGACGATTGGCATGAATCAGGACAATCTGCAGACCGTCACACTCACCGTTCCTGCGGAATTCTGGTCGGAGTGGACGTCTGGGCTTGCGAGCACGGGCCGTGGAGCACGTCTGGCGATTTTTTCGTTCCTTACAAATGCCGGTGAATCCACAACGAAACAAACCGAAGAGAAGACAAAGCAAAGTGAAACGAAAACGAATCAGAACAACACACCGAATCAACCAACACCACCGTCATCCCAGGAGACGGCGAAAAACCAGATGCAGAAACAGCAAAATCAGGAGGCGAACGATAAGGGGCACAAGCAGGCAGAGCAGAAGATCGTCAATAATCAGGTGATGAAAGATCAGGAGATGAAGAAACAGGAGATCCAAAAGAGTTCCTATTCTGCAGTAGAATTTTTGCGCAACCCGACCGAAAACATTGCGCAGATTTTGGAACAGCACGCATCCGGACAGACTGTCGATATCCGCACATCCATCCGACGCATCGACGAGGCGTACACGATATGCGGAAAGATGTATGATGAGGCGTTCAAGACGCAGTGGGACAGTTCAAGCAACGAAAGTTCGCTGGGATGGGCGCACGTCGCCGCACTGCGCGAAGCAGAGAGCGCACCGGTGTTCCATCCAAAACAAGTGGCGGAGTATCGTGCGAAAGAACGCGCTGCGAAAAAAGCATACGAAGACGCTCAGCAGCAGACGAAAGCGCTCACACAACGACGCGATCGCCTCTTCACGATGCAGCATACAACCATCCGTGCCGAACAGCAGCGAAGAGATGCGATTGTCGGAAGTCTCGGTTCCGTGGAAGGGAGCAGAGACAGTAACGTGTGGATCGTCTGCCCAGCAACGAATACGGACGGCACTCTCGCAATGCGGGAACTTCTTGGAGTCACTGTACCCGCCGGAGGACGATTCTCCGGCAGAATCGAATTCCCGGCATCCGCGTGGAAGGAACAACCCGACGCCAGCGGTCCCACGATCGCCATGGTGCTCAAGATCA
>JAHFJP010000040.1 GCA_023245765.1 Candidatus Peribacteria bacterium | reverse complement strand
GAGTACCGGCAGCGGCGCGAAGCAGCGGTACGAGAAGGGGCAGAAGGGAAGTGGTGATGTGCAGGCAAAGCTCAAAGAAAATGAAACCACTCTTGCGGCATACCGAAAAGATCTTGCGGGAATCCGGGAACGGCAGGGATCCGTGCGGAAAAGTTTGCAGGACATCGAAGCCCGTCGTACCAAAATGCGCGAGTCGAATAATGAAAATTCAGCAAAAATTCAAAATGATTTGGCTAAACTGGAGCAGCAATTGGAGGATCCGGAAAATAGAGATGAACAGCAAGTGAAGAACCTTCGACAAAGGATTGCTACACTCGCCAAAACACTCAAGGAAAGTTTTGCAGAATCAAAGAGGCAAACCGACCAGCTCCAAGCAGAGGCAGATGAGCTGAACAAACTGACCGCCGATCTCGACTCGCGCGCGCAGCAAATTGAGAAGAAGCTTGGAATTTCTTCGACCATTCAAAACGCGCAGAATCAGAAGAAATCCGATGCCAACGAAAAGCAGCTGCAGCAGGATGCAAAGAATTCCACTGTGCCGCCGGGCCCGTCTGCACCCCAGGCCGGAGAAAAACTGAAGCAGGATCTTGCGCGCATGCAAAAAGACGTTGAGCAGTTCAACGCACAGTCAAACATTCTCGCGGGTCTCACTGTCACGACCGACGGAACACCCCCGGTGTACAAAATTTCGTTTGACCCGCGGCCCGGTAACGGCGGGACGACCTACGGTGTGAGCTGGATGAACGAAGCAGTCTTGAGCGCTCTGCCCGGACGCGGGCCGATGCTCTTTGTGAGCCCGCCGTACTCGGTCACTCCGGTCACCGAAGCGCAGCTGCATACCATTATGAACGCGATCAGATGGAATGATCCTGCGCAGGTGCCCGGCGAAGTCCTGGCTTTTAACTCGTTGCCGACCGCAAGTCGCATGGCGGACGTGCGCGTGACGAAGCGCGCCGGTCAGAACGTTTTCGATGCAATGGTGATTCCGTTGCCGGGGCAACTTGATCAAACGCGTTCAGCCATCTCCCGTCTCAATCCGGTTCGCTACATTTTACTGCCCGGTGGGGCCGAAGGTTACCCACTGCGAAGTCTCACTGCTGCCGAGCTCATCACTCTCACGGGCAATCTCCGCCGTACTGAAGCACCTGCTCCGTCGCCGGATGCAAAGCGAGTGGAGGAGATGCGCAATAAACTGGAGATACTCGAGAACCAGGTAAAGAACATCCAGCAGCAGGAAAAGGCCGCAGAGAATCTTCCTCGTGATGATGCTAACACAAAAAAAATCATCAACGAGCTCAGAGAGACGCGAACAGAACTCACGGAGAGCATTAACGAGATCAGAAAAAGTCTGCTGGAGATTGAAATGAAACTAAAACAATTGCCGTAAGCACAGCAAAACCCGTCAAGATATACGAGACACCTTGACGGGAATTTTGCTGCGGCGTTGCCGCGGTTAGAGGTGATGGTTAATTCTGGATGTGCCACTTGTCCGTCTTCGGGTCATGCTTTTTGAGCGACCCTTCGTGGTAAATGTAGTGATCGCCGTTGAAAGCAAACACCACACCTACTTGGACTTCCTGGTACGAACCGTCCTTAAGGCGGACGGAGCCTGTGAAGCTGAGAGGCAAGTCGGGCTGAGGCGGCGGAAGTTTTTTGAGGACTTTCGCCAGTTCAGCGGTCGTATTGCCAGCTTCGGTTTTCGCAGCCATTGCCGCGGCCTTGGCATCTTTCGACGCCTTCAACGCTTCGTCCACCTTGGTCTTCATTGCTGAGACTTCGGTTTTCAACGCGCTGATTTCGCCTTTCAACTCCGTTTTCAGGGAGGTGATGGCCGCCAGGATGGCGGTCGTGTCGGCGCTGGTTGAGGGCGTCGACTTGGGCGAGGGCGGCGGCGGCGGGGGCAGCGAGCTGCCCTTTTTGGTCGGGGGCGCAGGGGGCTGCGCGGCGACCGGGTTGTTGAGAGCGATCACGAGCGTGAACGCGACGATGAAAAGGGAGCGGATCATGGCCGGGTCCCCCGTTAGGGGGTCTCCAAGTGGCCCAAAACTTTCTAACCTGCGGGCTAACGTTACCCGCAGCGTTCCCATCCACTTTCCATGGTTTTCAAGCATGGTTGGTGAATGAGAGTATGCGGGTAAACGATGCTGACAAAGATCTGAACGTCTTAGATTATTTTAGGTATATTATGCAATATTGTCAAGTTCACGCTGAGCCCTTTCTGCTCAAGAGAAAGGGGCGAATTCTTCCCTAGAGCAGGCTTGTTGGCAAGTTTTTTTCCCATCACGAAATCCGCAGCCCGAAGGCTACGGATTGGTGTGCTGTGGAGTGCGATCCATCGCGTTGAGAGGCGCTTAGCAAGAGCGCCATCCCCAACCGTAGCGGTAGCCGTAGGTGGTTCCACACCAATAGTTGGAATAGCCCCATTGCTGGAGGTACCCGTAGCTATTGTAATAGTAGTAGCCCTGTCCCGGGACAAAGTAGTACGTGGGCACGTACACCGTCTCCCGGTAAGGGTAATACTTGTGGTGCACCTCGACGCGGCTCGGTGGTCGTTTATCCAGAGTGACCAACTCTTTCTTGAGGCGCTCGTTATCAGCGAGCAATTCCGCGAATTTGCGGTTCATCGCGCCTTCGATATTGTCGACGCGAACCTCAAGCTTTCCGACACGGACAACGACGGCGGTAAGCGTCGTTTCGAGGCGGTCGGTCGCCTCTTTTTGCTGCTTGAAGCCATCCTTGACCACGGTCACGAGCTCCTTGAGCTCGCTTCGCAAATCGCTGATGTCCTGCTGGGAAGCAGGAGTCGATTTGGGTGACGGTGGGGGTGGCAACGGCAGCGCCGCTTTTGAGGGCGGCGGTGGCGGAGGCAGCGAAGTGCCTTGCGCCAGGGTTTGTTCGGCGGCGAGCAACAGGATGCACGCCAGGAAAACGAAACATTTGGTCGTGTTGACCATGGGATTTACCCCGCACTCTTGCGAGTGGGGGTCCGTTTGAGGAATGGGCGGGTTGTAAGCGTTCTTAACGCGCAGGATTTCCCCCACAGCGTCCTACTCACATGCATGAGCAGGAATTTGCGGGGGCCCGGCTTCGTCCGTCCGGCTTCGCTCCTTCGGAGCTACGCCGCGACGAGACTACGCCGAGGCGATGATGACAAGGGGCAGTATTGACATTTTATTATAATATTGTTAAGAGAGCAAGTGGAGTTCTTGCCTGGATGTATCGATAAAGTTCAGCTACAGGAGATCGATGAATTGCTGCCGGGATACCTCTGCCTGCTTGATAATGCCCAAAAGAAGGCCTTTCTTGATATCGCCGCTGTGCATGGGGACAACAACCATTGTTCGTTTCGTATGATGCATGAAAATGGCATGACCGCCTTTCTGACGCACGTGTTCAAAGCCCAATTTCATAAGAACTCTCACCACCCGCTGGGGCTTCATTGAGGGTATGCGCATTTCACGCGGGGAAGGGCGTTGAAATGCGGGAGACGATCGTTCCGCCGGATTCCACGGGAATTTCTTCTCGTCGTTCCTTTAAAACTTCCACATACAATGCAATCGCCTCTTGTGCATTTTTTTGCGCTTCTTCAAACGTATCCCCCTGCGTTATGCATCCGGGTAGAGAGGGAACATGTACCGTGTATCCCCCTTCTTCTTCGGGTTCAAACACGGTTGTGTAACTCAAGACATTGCGTTGCAGAATCTTCTTTTTCATGGGTCCATTTTCTGAGAAGCTCTCGAGGAAAGCAATGGTTTTTGTCTGAAAAGAAGGTATCTTGCCCCGGACATGGCTCAGCTCATCCTCAGCGATGGAACAACATTCGCAGGGCAATCCTTTGGTGCAGTCGTCGACAGTGACGGTGAAGTCGTCTTCAACACGGGCATGGTTGGGTATCCGGAAAGTCTCACGGATCCGAGTTACCGCGGACAGATCCTCACGTTTACGTACCCTTTAATTGGAAACTACGGCGTGCCGGGTGAAGAACTCAACGAGTGGGGATTTTCCAAAAATATGGAGAGTGAAGAGATCCACGTGCGCGGAGTGATCTGCGCGCAGGTCAGCGAGACGTACAGTCATCACGCTGCGACGATGTCGCTCGATGCATGGCTGAAGAAACATGGAATTCCCGGCATCACGGGAGTGGATACGAGGGCGCTCACCAAGAAGCTCCGTGAGCATGGCGTCATGCTTGGAATGATTCGACAGAAAAAGGGGACCGAGGGGACCGAGGTTACTGAAATTGATGATCCCAACAAACGGAACCTCGTCGCAGACGTCAGCTGCAAAGACGTCATCACGTACGATCCCAGTCCTGCGTCGAAAAATCTTCCCGACACACTCACCGTGATCGCGTACGACTGCGGGATGAAGCGCAATATTCTGCGGAGTTTCCTCAAGAGGGGAGTGCGTGTTGTCAGAGTCCCCTGGAACTACGATCTGGATTTGTATAAAGAGAACTACGACGGTGTGTTTTTCAGCAATGGCCCGGGCGATCCCAAGACGTGCGTCCCGACGATCAACTCGCTCCAGAAGGCGCTCAAGAAGAACAAGCTCACGTTCGGGATTTGTCTGGGGAATCAGTTGATGGCACTCGCGGTGGGGGGAGATACCTACAAGTTGAAGTATGGGCATCGAGGGGGGAACCAACCCTGCATTGAAGTTCCTTTTCATACCCTCACCCCCGGCCCCTCTCCCGTTGCGACAGGAGAGGGGGGCAACCGTTGCATTATCACATCGCAGAATCATGGCTTTGCCGTCAGCGACAAGTTGCCCGAGGGCTGGAGGGTCTGGTGGAAGAATGCGAATGACGGTTCGGTCGAAGGCATTCGTCATGACTCTGGCCGCTTCTTCGCGGTGCAGTTCCATCCGGAGGCGACGCCGGGGCCGGAGGATGCAAACTACCTGTTTGATGAATTCATCGCGTTGATGAAGAAAGACCGCCCTTCGCTACGCTCAGGGTGACAGTGCAGGGTCTTTCTTTGCTACTCTTCACCCGTGGCTATCCCCGTGTACACCATTGTCTGTACCTTCAAGAAGCTCATTGCCCGTGGGGTGTATGAGCTCAGATTTTCCAGACCCGCAGGATTTACCTTCAAACCCGGACAGTTCGTTCTTTTCGATGTTCCGCTGGTGAATGGCCCTCACCCCCCAGCCCCCTTTCCCACGGGGAGAGGGGGAGATCTTTTTCAGACGCGGGCGCTTTCCATTGCATCAACGCCCGAAGAATCCGATCTCCTCTTTGTCGTGAAGCTCCTTCCGGGGGGGCGGCTGAGCCGGTGGATTGAGGAAGTGCTCAAAGAAGGATCGAAAGTCTCGCTCAAAGGGCCGTTTGGAAACTTCGTCCTGACCCCCTCACCCCCCGACCCCCTCTCCCAAGGGGAGAGGGGGAGTGGCCTCTTCTTTATCGCCACCGGAGCAGGCATTGCCCCCTTTCGACCGATGGTTCTCCAGGCCCTCACCCTGCACCAGTCGCTTCGCTCCGGTGCAGGGCAAGCCCCCGGCCCCTCTCCCGTTGCGACAGGAGAGGGGGGTCGCAGAATTGATATCCTCTTCGGAGTGCGCAGCGAAGAAGATCTCTTCTGGAAAGACTGGCTCGAGGACATCTCGCGTGATCACCCAAACGTTTTCCATCACATCGCGCTCAGTCAGCCCTCACCGTCGTGGACCGGGCACCGCGGGCGCGTGCAGGCGGTCGCGCCGCAGATCGTCGGCAGTGACTTCACGCAGAAGACGCTCTACGTCTGCGGCAATCCCGACATGACGACCGACGTTAAACGATTGGCGTTGGGGGAGTGGGGGATGGAGAAGAAGGATGTTCATGTGGAGGGGTACATCTAGCGCACGCCTTCGGCGTGCGTGTGAGGAGTCCGAAGCAACCGAGGAATCCGAGGATCAGAAGGAATGGTCGTCAGATGGTCAATGAGTTGGAGGATTCAATGATCGCATAGGGTAGAATTGGGCTGATGAATTTCGTCGTTCTCTCCTCCTCCCGTGGCACAACGTTCCAGGCGGTCCTGGATCGAATTGCCGATGGCAGTCTCACGGCGGCGTGCGTGGGGTTGATTGCGGATCGTCCGGATCGGGGGTGCGTAGAAAAAGCGCGGGCAGGGGGGGTCAATGTGAGTATCGTAGAAAAGCAGGAGGGAGAAACGAGAGAAGAGTATGACAAGCGCCTTCATCACGTGATCACTTCTTTTATGCCCTCACCCCCGGCCCCTCTCCCAGAGCCTGTCCCGAGCCGAGCCGAGGGACGACAGGAGAGGGGAGTCCTGATTGCTGCGCTGGGCTGGATGTCGATTCTTTCGCCGTGGTTCATCCAGCAATGGAAAAACAAGATCATCAACGTTCACCCTGCGCTGCTCCCAAAATTCGGTGGAGCGGGAATGTACGGCGATAAAGTACATCAAGCAGTTCTTGATTCCGGGGCGAACGAAAGCGGCATCACGATTCATCTCATGGATGAGGGCGTCGATACGGGGAAAATCCTCCTGCAGAAGACGTGTCCTGTTCTCCCCGGTGATACGGTGGAAACGTTAAAAAAGAGAGTTCAAGCTTTGGAGAAAGAATGGTATCCAAAGATGTTGCAAATGGTGGAAGATGGACAACTGCAGCTGAAGTGAGCTTGCTGGCGGCCATTTCTTTGTCTCGCCACAAAGAAATGGCCAAAAGAAAAGGCGGCGCGCACCAACACCCCTCCGCCCGGCTCCGTGTCTCCGCTTCGAGGCCTCCAGGGATTCGGCCCCGAAGCGTCGACCGCGCTGCGGCGCGAGACGGAGCCTTCCCCTTCACCCCCCTGGTGCGCGCGACCTCCATGTTTTGTTTATTGTTTTTTTATAGTAGCTCTTGAAATAAATCCCTCTCCGGTTCGATCCCCGGTACCCAGCCTTCCCAGTCGCTCAACGTCAAACCATGATCGCGGATGATCACCGCGGGAATGGACTGCGCTCCGTTGCCCATGAGGAAATTTGCGGCGGTGCAGAGCTGATCGGCGACGGCTTCGGTGGTGATCAGGAGGGGCTTCTGGAAGAGGTCCGCGTGCTCCGTATTCTGCAGCGGATCGAGACCGCTCACGGTGAGGGCGAAGGCCGTCACGCCGTGGCGGCGCGGCATGCAGGTGGAGTCGGAGAGGATGACGGCGACGAGAGGGGGCCGAAGGGACCGACGTGACCGACGTGACCGAGGTTCTTCATTGATCATGCCCTCGGTCCCTTCGGTTTCCTCGGTACCGTCGGTCCCCTCCATCCGTTGCTCCAACTCCTTCCGCAACGTTCGGACGCTCTTAACAGGATCCTTCGGCCACCCGATCGCGAAGCCCTGCGGAGCATTGCTTTCGTCGAGGCCCGCGCTTGCGACCACGATCCGCCCCGTCGCGAGTCCTTTTGGACAAAGTTCTGTGAGCGCCGCGCCGGGGACGGCACCGAGAACGGTTCCGTGGAGCCGCTCAAGTTCCCGCAGCATCGCCTCGCAGAACTGCGGCGAGCGGTGCATCCGATTGCTGAGTGCGTCAGCTTCGGGTGAAGGGATCATCCCGCGTAGATCGATCATCGCCCCCTCCACCGTCGCGACGGCCTTGGACGAGATGACGACGATATCCCCCTGTTCAATCTGCTCCTCCTCTATAAGGAGGTCCGCGAGATCATCGCCTTTTTTCAGCGTCGGAGTGCGGAGAGGGATGAGAAGCATGACCGGATCAGAATACCTCGCCAACCCTTGCATGCGCATGCTACATTGGCAACCGAGATGGTTGCCTTCCCCCGTCCACGCGCCGTTGTCCTCTCCTTGTTCGTGTTGACAGTTCTTGGGGTGACGGCGGTGAATTTTTTGGGGCATAAGTCGCGGTTGCAGGCGATCTCCGCGTGTCTTTCGGATGGCAGTGCATGCAGTGTGGACAACGATTGCAGTGGGGGAATCGGATGTACGTGCAATGCAGGCATCTGCGGGGCACCCGCTTCTTCGTCGGTGCCCGCGTCCTCCAGTAGTACTTCCGCTACCTCCAGTTCCTGCAGCACGCCAGCCACGCCCACCGTCGATCTTGATGCCGCGAGTGATTCAGGAAATTCGGCTACCGACAACACGACGAAGAATACCTCGCTCACGTTCACCGTTACCTGCACATGTAATACGGCCGCATGCCTGTCATTCAAGGATAACGGCCTGGAGATTGCCACGGCCAATTGCTCAGGGGGTCCGACTGCTTCCGTCACTGTGGCGGGTCTCTCCGCCGGGGCACACAGCTTTACGGCAATCCAGACGATTACCTGTGCATCACTAGAATCAAATGCTCTCTCTGTCACAATCGATACCACCGCGCCCAGTACTTCTTCCATTTCTCCCGCGGATAATGCCACGGGAGTCGACCCGGATGCGAATATCGTGCTGACCGTCGGCGAGCAGCTCTACGCTGTCGCCGGCAAGAATATCTACATTAAGAAGACATCGGATGATTCCACCGTCGAGACGATTGCGGCGAACGGTGCGAAAGTCAGCTTCTCCAGCACCCAGGTCACCGTCAACCCCTCGACGACGCTCACGGGCATGACGGAGTATTACGTGTTGTTCGATAGCGGTTGGGCCCAGGACAATGCTGGGAATGATCATCCCGGCATCAGCTCCACGACCGCCGAGAGTTTCACGATCAGCGCCGTCTGCGGGAACAGCATTGTGGAAACCGGCGAGCAGTGCGAGAGCGGTGCATGCTGCAACACGGGCACATGCCAGTTCTATAGCTCTGGCACCAGTTGCCGCGCCGCCGCCGGTGTTTGCGACGTGGCCGAAACGTGTACCGGCAGCAGTGCGAGTTGCCCAAGCGACGCGAAGCTCTCCAGCGTCTGCCGCGCCGCCGCCGGCGTGTGCGACACGGCGGAATCCTGTAACGGTACAGACGATACCTGCCCGACCGATGCATTCCTTCCGTCATCCACCGTCTGCGACACCAGCAGCGGCGCGTGCGACATCGTCAACTACTGCACCGGCACATCTGCCTCCTGCACCGATACCACCCAGGCGGAGGGATACCATTGCGCGACGAATTATTGCTGCCTCGGCAATGACGACGGAGCATGCACGCAAAACCAGGCGCACTATAACGCCTGTGGATACGCTTGCGGCAATGGCACGATCGAAGGCACGGAGGAATGCGATGATGGGAATACGACGTCGAATGACGGATGCTCCAGTACATGTGTATCGGAGGGCTGTGGTGATGGGACCAAGCAAACGGGCGAGTACTGTGATGACGGCAATCATGTTTCCAATGACGGTTGTTCCTCCACGTGCTCGATTGAGAACGGTTACACCTGCACCAGTGCGAGTCCCAATGTCTGTACCACGATCTGTGGTGACGGCGTGGTTATCGCAGCGGAACAATGTGATGATGGGAATCCGATCAACGGTGATGGCTGCACATTCGCCTGTGTCGCCGAGAAATGCGGTGATGGAGTGATCAATAACAAGGGAACGGAGCAATGTGATGATGGGAATACCGTGAAGACCGATGGATGTGACCTGTGCGTGATACATGGTGGTGGAGGAGGGGGCGGAGGCGGTGGAGGAGGTGGTGACGGAGGCGGTGGGGGAAGTGAGCCTCCTCTAGTGTGTCCTGACGGATCGGCTCCTGATTCCAAAGGGAGTTGCGGACCGAGTTCCGAAGGACCGACCGATCCCTGTGCTACAGACTGGAAAGCGGATTCGATACTCTCCACTGCCAAGAGCGTTGTCTGGACGCTGCTCGGCATGGGCGATACGGCGGGATGCAAAAAGACCACCCCTCCAGACGAATGCAAAACGAACCCGGATGGCACATGGTCCTGTCCGACGACCAGTAGTTCCGCTCCGCCCAAGAAGGGGTTCTGCCTCAACACCGTCTCCGGCAAGTGGTTCAAGCCCGACGGTACCGATGTATCGAGTTACGAGGATGCTGCACCGGAGATGGAGTTCAAAACATGTCTTGGTTTTAAGGATACCGGTAAACATCCCGCACTCTACTTCCAGCAACCGCCAGAGACGGCGTCCTTCAAGCTCGGATACAAGCTGAATGCCAATAACCTGTGCTATGACACGGATGTGGAAGAAGAGCCAAAAGATCCATTGCCGTCCGGGTACGGCTCCGACATTCCGACGTCGGGAGGCAGCGCACTCCCGCCCTGCACCTAAGGTGAAATCGGGACGTGACAGCCCATTGGAGGGGGTGGTACAGTACGGACCATGATGCGATCCGCCCATTCAGATGTTTGGTGTAAAGCGTGTTTTTTCATCCTTCTCTTCTTTGTCGGTGTCGTGATGGCGCTCCTCGCGCAACGGTGGATCCGGACCGGTGGCGGTACACAGATCACAGGATGGTGCTGTGCCAGACGGGGCCAGGCATGCATGCAGAGCGATCCCCTGCGTTGCAGTGACAGCGGAGGATTCGCATTCGCCCGTGATGAAATCGTCTGCACGGCTGCTTGCGCCTCCCCCCTGCCGAATGCCGGTCCTACGGTCAATCAACGCTAAGGCGCTCTCTATCGGCGTGCCGCTTGTGGCGGTCGCCCTGTTTTCGGCGCTGCTCTGGGGATTGGTTCACGTGTCGCCGCCGCGCGGTCAGTTGGTGGTTGATGATACAGGTTCGTGCTGCACGAAACGCTCTTTCGGGCAGCAGTGTCTCCATAATATGACAGCCGATACCTGCGCCACTCTCATCACCGATCCCAGCGGATTTTTTGTGCCGTATGCGGGGGCAGATATGGCGACCATTCAGAACAATTGCAATACTGCGTGCTCGGCGGGCGTCAATTCGTGCAACGGACAAGCACTGAACATGCTCCCACAAATCGAATCGGTCATTGTCTACGAGCAATCTAACGGCCCGGCGGTTGTTCCTGCCTGGGCCTATACCTTCCCTATCGGCGGTCCACAGCTCCTGCAGAACATCACGCCGGGACCGGGCAGCTATCACTTCTTCACCGGTGCCGAGTATTACGTGGTGAACATCACCGATTCCAATGGAACCTTCAATCCCATGGGGAGCTACGTGACGATCCGGTGCAACCGCCCGGCCAGTATGAGCAACCAATTTACCGGCGACAATATCGATGCCGTTGAATTGCATTTCTCCGATGGCCGTAAGGTCTATGCGAGCGACATTTCGAGCTACGTGAACGGCACCGGGCTCACCGGCGCCTTTGCGACGAATAACGGATACGTGAGCAACGCGGTCGGCGCTCCCGACATGTACATCACGTACATGGGTGACGGCATGTCGGGCATGACGGTTGCATTCTCCGACTGCAATGGGAATTCTTCCTCTGGTGGGGCGAGCTCCGGCGCCTCCAGTGGCGCATCAAGCGGAGCTTCCTCCGGTGCATCCTCAGGAGCGTCAAGCGGCGCATCCAGTGGAGCATCCTCAGGAGCATCCAGCGGAGCATCGAGTGGGGCTTCATCAGGCGCATCATCAGGAGCGTCCAGCGGCGCATCAAGCGGAGCATCGAGCGGCGCATCCTCAGGCGCTTCCAGCGGAGCATCAAGCGGTGCCTCCAGCGGAGCTTCCTCCGGTGCATCTTCAGGTGCTTCCAGTGGTGCCTCTAGCGGCGCATCATCAGGCGCATCAAGTGGAG
>JAHFJP010000039.1:3499-11972 GCA_023245765.1 Candidatus Peribacteria bacterium | reverse complement strand
ATATCGAAGGCCTCGACGTATTCTTTCAGCATGCGGTACAGGGCGGTGCGCCTGCCGACGTCGATATCCTGCTTCGCGTAGCGGGTCAGCGCCTGTTCAATCGCCACCAACGCGCGTTGCATGGTTTCAAATGGTTTGCGGTATTCGTCCACGATCAGATCCGGAAATACCTGATATGTTTCGAAGTACGTGCGCATGGTTTTGGTGAAGTCCCGGATGCTCGCCACCGGCACGCGGGTGCTGTGCGTCATTTCTTCCTTCATGTGCTCCATGTACGAACGCAGACCCTGGAATTTTCCGATCACATGCATCTGCACGATCGTCTTCTTGGCCGTCGGGAAGTCACCACTATCAAGCGCTGGACCGAGCAATGGAAACTTTTCGCCGAGCTTGCGTTGGAAGGTCGCAAACGGTTCCAGACGAATGCCCTGCAGTGGTTGCATGCTGAGGCCCGCGCGGAGCATGAAGCTCTGGGCCGATGGTTTTGGGTCACTGCCATTTGTCGTCGCAATATAGTCATTGAGCATGTCTGCGGCCCTCTGCACTCCGGCACGAAACGTCTTGAATTTTTCCGTGTGCATCCTGATGTGCGTGCGAAGGACATCCATGTCCTGCTTGTTGTACCCGTCCTTTGCATACATTTCATCGAAGCGTTTCTGAAAACGAGCTCGTGAGGCGACCATCTTGCTCAGTACGCCGCCCATGTTCGGTTTTTTGGATGCATCGAACCGGTCGCCGATTTCTCCCAGAAACTTCTCCGCCTGAACTTTAAAGACGTTCTCGGCGCCGCGCAGTGCATACTGGCACGCAGCAACCATATCCCGCGCCTGTTCCCAGAGCGCTTCCTTTCCCTTTGCGTCTGCTCGCGACCACTCCGTATTCAGACGCGTATTCATCCCCTCAACATCGGACGTCAGTTTCGCAATCTTTCCGATTTCCTCTTGGTATCCGTATTCCTCATGCACTGTTTTTCTGAATGCGGCGTGCACACTCTCAAAAAACATCACCGTCCTCTGTGCGTAGAATTGGTCGGGTTGGGTCGCCTGCTCTTTGCCGTTCTCCGCTTCGCGCGTGTAGATGATCTTCCCCAAAATCGACCGGTCGGGCACGGCGGGGTCCGGATACGTTTCCTGTGCGTGGAAGTCTCCGGGCTGGATCGAGAGAATCCGGTGTGCACTCGATTGCAACGGCATCAGCGATTCCCAGATTTTCTTCAGTCCATTAATCACGCGCGGGTCGGCCTTTTTCTTCAGACGGTCCAGCGGCTTGCCGGCATTGTCGGCGAACGAGGCGAGCTTGAGGTCCTCGACAAGCTTGTCGGGAATGCAGTCCGCGCTCACGAGGCACGGCTGCAGCGACATCGTGTCGAAGTCCGGGTTGCCACGGAACGTCACGCGATTTTTTCTGTCGATATCGAACGCCGGCACGATGAAGTTCTCCGGCGTGCAGAACGCCTGCTGAAACCGCTTGAAGCGCGAGTTGGGGATTGCATTCCAGACATGCTGGCGCAGTTTTTCTCCGATTTTGGTGCAGTTGGGATGATCATGGAGATCGCGCAATCGCACGAAGTCGCGGTGCCATTCTTCGATGCCGTACGCCTCCCGCTGCCACTGCGTCGATGCGAGATTCTCGATCTCCTCGCGCTGCGTGAGGATTGCGTCAACACGCTGGCGCTGACGACTGGAGAGTCCGCGAATAGTTCCCGGAGTCGCGGTGACACGTTCATAGGCGACGTTATTTCTCTCCCGCTGCTCTTCGAATGTCGTGGTTTTCATTGAAGGGTATTATCAGATATTTGAATGGCGATGTCAAAGAGGAACGGACAAACAGGTAAACGTGTCGTACACTTCGCCTATGCAAAAAATCTCCACCTGTCTCTGGTTCGATACCGAGGCCGAAGAAGCCGCCAAGTGGTATACGTCCATTTTCCAGCATTCGACGATGCGCACGGTAGCGATGTATCCCAAGTCTCTCGAGGCGGTGACGGGAAAGAAGGCGGGAACCGTGATGACCGCCGAATTTGAAATTGAAGGCCAGCACGTTATGGCGCTCAACGGCGGTCCTGCTTTTCATATCAATCAGTCCATTTCGTTTTTCATCCACTGCACGACGGCTGCGGAAGTAGACGAGTACTGGGCCCAGCTGGGGAAGGGCGGAAAGGTCCTGATGGAGCTCCAACAGTATCCTTTCAGCAAGCGGTACGGATGGATCCAGGACAAGTACGGCGTTTCGTGGCAGGTCATTCTGGTCGATGACATGAATGTCCCGGCAAAGATTGTTCCAAGCCTCCTCTTCGTCGGAAAGAACTTCGGTAAGGCGCAGGAAGCGGTCAATCATTACCTCTCGGTCTTTCCTGATGCGAAGGTCACCATGATGAACAAGGCACCGCCCGGTCCGCCGTACAACAATGCCGAGGCCGTTGCGTACGCCGCGTTCAATCTCTGCGGTGAACCGTTCACCATCATGGATGGACCGGGCAAGCATGCGTTTGCATTCAGTGAAGGCGTGTCATTCGTTATCAACTGCGAAAACCAGGAAGAGGTCGATCACTACTGGGAAAAGCTCACCGCCGACGGCGGGGAGGAGAGCATGTGCGGGTGGCTCAAAGACAAGTACGGTGTCTCGTGGCAAGTGACTCCAACAATGATGAGTGAATTGATGCGCGGGAACAATCCGGAGAAACAGGAGAGGGCGATGGCGGCGATGCTGAAGATGAAGAAGTTGGATATTCACGGGCTCAAGAATGCCGCTGAGCAAAAAGGGTGATGTCCTGTACTCTGTGCACATGAAACACGTCCTCCTCACCGCTCTTCTGATCAGTATGGCCAGCGTACCGTCCGTGGTTTTTGCCCATCCCGGCAATACCGACAAATTCGGATGCCACACCTGTAAAACCAATTGCCCACAGTGGGGGCTCAAGAAAAACGAGTATCACTGTCATGAATCGAAAGGCCTCAAACAGCCAAAGCCCCCGATCAAGAGTACGAAATTGTGGTGAGGAATGCGGGAAAACTGCCATTTGACAACAATTGATAAGCAGATATAATCTGCACCTTTCTCCCTTTCCACATGAAACCGAAGAACGTACCAGCATGGAAGACGAAGGTCGTAATCGCCGAGACAATGCTGAACGCGAAAAATACGGATAAGACGAAAACCGCACTCGCGGAGAGGCATGGTCTCTCGGAGGGGCAGGTCCAGAGCATCGGTGCGCAGCGCCTGATCCACATCCGCGTCGCAATCGCGCAAATATTGGAAATCATTGAGGATGAAGGAAAAGGAAAAAAGCGCGACCCGAAAAAGATCCGCGCAGACAAACTCCTCGGGGAAAATAATGTTCACGGTGCGGTCGAGACGTATGCGGACGCTTCGGCAACGGAAGAGTTGATCGCCGTCGCCCAGGCATTCAATACAACGGATTACACTATTGCCGCAATGGCGTACGAATATGCGCAGTTCGTCGAAGGTCTCCTCGTCCTCGCCGATCGACTGGAGAAGAAGGAAAAGGATCCTGTCACCGCGCAAAAAGTGCGCGATCGGGCTCTGAGAATCAGCAAACAGGCGTTCAAGTAAGGTATTCTTCCATCCCCATGTCTGCATCCCTGGAAGATACGGCCGATCGGGGAAGTGAATCGGTGGATGCGTTTGTGTGGCAGCCACATCCGCTGCCGCCTGGCAGCAAGACGCGCATTCATCAACTTCTTTCTCTGGCTGAAGATAAAGAGGCCCTTCGCACGCGGCGCGAGACGCTTGTCGGGCAATTAACCGTGGCGATGCGCGAGGATGACGACGCCCTCTTTGCGGTACTCGATGAGGAACGGCAGTCATGGGAAATCCCATACGACCTCCCGGCCATCGCGGCCGAAGCGATGTGGGCGGCACACTTTTTTCCGGAGGGCATCGACGATCCGTCGCCCGAGAGAATTTGCGAGCACTTTTATCGGCTCTCCGCGCTCTACGGCGAACAGATGGAGCCGGGATTTGCGTCCGAACTTCTCGGCATCGTACAGGGGGCGGAGCAAAAACCTGGTGGTTTCCTGGAAACACTCGGACGACTCAAGGCGATCGATACGCTTCTCGACGAAGAGAATGAGGGAGATCTGCCGTTGCTCTACGACGAGGTCAGCCGTGCGACCGGCGGCGCTCCGTACCTGGACTTAGCAACGGGCCCGGGTGTCCACGAACCTCTCGGCGCGCTGCGGAGGCTTCCCGCAGGCAGCCCGGCCTCTCCGCTGATCCTCAATGACGCATCTACCTTCGTGCATGGGCAATTCCGCGAAACATGCGTTATCGAGGGCGTGACGCCTGACCGCGCGTCGTTCCTTCGCGGGGACGCGAAGAAGGTGCTGCAGAGCCTCCCCGCCGGTTCAATGGGTGCCATTCACTGCTGCCATATCGCGACCTGGACATGCGACGATTCGCCCGATTGGTACGATGCGGTGGTGACGCGGGTGCGTCCACAGCAGGGGAAGCTCATCGTGACGATCAAGGGCGAGTACGGTGATCTTGTTATGCCAGAGAGGCATGATGCGGATGCCCTTGCCTTGATTGAGCGGAAACTGCGGGAGACTGAACGGGATTGCGGGATGACGAACATCGCGATGGCGAAGCGTTTTCACTCTCTGCTCTGCGGGCAAGGCAGGCACGGATCATGGGACTTCGCCATGAAATTCTTCCGCTCCGAAAACACGCCCGTCTCCCGGTTGAGCTGCGTTTTTACGCGTTCAACGTGAACTTACTTGTCTCTACTGGCTGCGGAGAGTCTTTCCGTACCAAGCTCCTGCAGCTTCTCCTCCGGTTTCCGGAACACCAAATCCTCCAAATCCGTTCTGCCCTTCCAATACTCAATTCTTGGAATGAATTGCTTGATGAGGTCCTGCCGGTCTTTGTACGAAATGGGTGTGAAGGGGGATGTTGGTGGCTGTTCGTTGTATAGTTTGCCGTTCAGACGACGTCCGGTCTTCTTCTTGTTTTTGCCTCCCCACTGTTTAAAGAAGAACGGCACGTGCTGTTCCTCACATTGACGAAGGATGTTCTGGACCCACTCCTCTTGCATCGGTCGCGCCCGCGGTCCGCTCTCGCCCCCCACCACGACACCGCTGATGCCCTCCAGATCGATCTCTCCCAAATCCTCGAGCAGCGGTTCGATCGAGAGCCAGCGCACGCGCGCATGCGTTGCCTCGCGCAAATGCTGCAGGCGCTGGAGCCCGTGCTTGCGGTCTTCCACACTCACGCCCCACCAGATGTTGGGGGCTTCGGCTGCGCCCTGAAGTGAACCATTCAAGAGCGTTCGCATCCGGCTCGAGCGTTTGGTCAGCACTTGTAATGTGTGCCACTGCGCGGCCTGCATCACCTGAGCGATATCCTGAATGTACGCGAGAGGAATATCTTTATGGAACAAGTCGCTCATCGAATTCACAAAGATGCGTTGCCTGTTCTTCCAGCGTAGTGGCTCGACGAGCTTATCGGGTGCTATCCGCAGGTCGAACCCCTGTTCGTACGCATGTCCTGGCACCCCGCGCCAGCGCTCTGCAAACGTTTTGGCATAGCAATTCTTACATCCAGGACCGATCTCGTCGCACCCACGAACGGGGTTCCAGGTCTTATCCGTCCATTCGATGGTTGAATCTTGCATAAAGGGTCTAATGGTCCCAAACGCGGTGGGGATTGTACAGGGGTTCAGACAGGGTAGCTCTGCTGTTCTTACGGGGTCTTCGGCTTGGGCAATTTGGCCAATTGTTCCGCGATCAGTTTCTCCTGATCTGTATTCGGATGTTTTTGCACAAACGCGGCGCACAACAAATGCATCAATGCCAGATTGTTCGCGGGGGTACCTTCACCGAACAAGTCACGATGTTGTACTGCGTTCTCAGACATCATGTTGAAGGTGACAATGCCATCGTACTGGTTGCGGCCGTTATCCATCGGTTTCGGGTGGAACATGAACGTCCGGCTTCCGCTGACGTTGGCTTCCAATTCGAAATGTTTGCCACCGATGCCGATGAACCGGTTATCCGGAGCTTCGATCCAGATGTTGCGTTCCGCGATGACAACGCCATCCTTTCCCAGGACTTCGATCTTGTAGGTGTCGGGGCGGCACTTCCGCGGGACATTCATGGTCATGTACTTCTTCCCGTTATTTCCGGAAAAGGTGATCTCGTCCGAATTAATTCTCCATCCGGAAATTTCACCATCGTACCCATTGATATTAAAGCGATGACGCGCCGGGGCAGGGAAGTGGAGTGGTCCTTGAATGGAAGGCTTCTGTTCCTCGCTGATTTCCACGACCATTTCGCCCGTTTTGTCGCCACCTTTTCCCTTGTGCGTGTAGGTGATCTTGTGTGATCCAATCTTCTCACCGACGAGCAGACGGATAGACCGGGGTTGTGTGTCCGTGATCGTGCCTGCACCGTCGGGGATGTTCCATGTCCCTCCTGCCCGCCCTCTGGCTAAGTGGATTTCGATTTCGACACCCGGTTTGCACACGTATTCTCTCGGTGTGAGCATGACCTCCGGTTTTGGCCCCTTGGGCCCCCTGACCGCTGGTTTCGGGCCGCTGAAGGATTCGTCAACGGGGCAGAGCTCAGCCAGCGTTTTCATATCATCATCCGCATCCCGGCCTCCTTCGTAGTCATACTGTCTGAGTTCAAAAAACTCTTCCAGTTTCGGGCCGATCTCCTGCAAAAACTTCACAATGGCCTCTACCAGAGCCGTGTCTTCGTAGAGGTTTTCGGTGACAGAGCGCCTGTCGGGACCGGCGTATCGTTCATTGAGAATCGGAATGTTGATGAACCCCGCAAGCTTGTCGCTTTCGAGCATCCAGGGCGGAAGCTTTGCAAAGAGCGCGGGATCCTTGATGCCGTCGCAAAACTTCTCGAGGGTGCAGAGGGGATTTTTGCCACCGAGTTTGATCGCCTTCGTTCTTCCCTGCGGAATTCCGAAGACGTAATCAATCTTGCCCAACTCACCCCCTAAATCATGCGTTCCTGGATATTTTTTGCCTTCGGGAAAATGCGACGGCAACGCTTTGCCGTTTAAGCGCACTTTCTCCGTGGTCCACGGACCCAAGTGTCGCATCAATTGAGTGCGAATCGTCGTGATATCCTGCACAACTTTCACTTTCCACCGGACGCCGTTCAGCACCACGACCGTTCCCGTTTCCAGCTCCTTCGGCCAGCAGTCCGGCACACTTTCGACTTCAACGGGCGGATTGTAAAACTTATCCGGTTCCCGCAGGAGCTGGTTGGCCAATTCCCGCGTGAACACCAATTTGTTTATGACGGGGAAATCCTTGGAACGGAAGAAAAATTCCACGCCCCCCTCAGCAACGGCCAGATACGACAGTCGTCCGGTGTTGTGCTTGCCGGTTATTTCGCCTCCGGCGCGTTCATGGCGCACACCCAAGCTGTTCAAGTGAGCGACATCGTCGGCTTCGATGCCGCGTCCGTCGTTGACGATGATGAATTGATTGTCAGCCGGCTTAATCTTGATGTCGATGTGGTTCGCGCCGTTATCGACTGCATTTTCAAGAGCCTGCTGTATCAGCGCCGCGACGAAACCTTTCTCCGCAGCAAGATTGAGGATTTCCTGCTCGATGATCGTTGCGTGACCGGCACGCCCACTGGAAATTTCCTTGAGGCGCTCAGCCGATAATGGAGATGTAGTGGGATTCATACTTGCTTGAGGAGAGCGGACACTTGCAGATATCGATCATCGTAAAATGCCTTACTGACGTCTGGATCGAGTTCCGCCATCTCATCGATCGCCAGCTTTATGGCAGCCATATTGGCAATGAGCATCCGGTTTTTTTTGTACATCGTTCTTAACAAGCCCGATCGATCACTCTGGCTCTTAAAATTTGTTGCCACTTCGAACCGTCGCCGTATTTCCGTAAAAATGTCCAAGAGCACCCCCATTTGCTCAACGGCTTTCATCACGAGTTGCGTAGTATCTTGTACTTCCCTCGGCGAAAATTTTGTGGGCACCTTCACGTCTTTCGCCTGTCGAACGAATCGGTTGCCGGGAGTTTCGGTCAGGCTTTTCTTACCAGCCACGACATCATCTGCCCAAACTTTCGCGGCGCCGGGGTCATCGGGAACTTTCACCGGTTTTTTGAATCTCTCACACTTCGCTTCGATATGCGCCTTCATCGCGTCGCGGATCTCCAAATAGAATCCCCGTCTGGCTTTGAGCTCGGCAACGCCTTTCATATTTTCGATGCGAACGAACGCCGCGAGCGTCCCGCGATCTCGTTTGAAAATGCCCGCGCAAATATTCACCGTTTTCCAGAGACCTTCGCGAACCCCCAGATAGAAGAGACCGCGGCAGGTTTCCGGCATGGGGGCATTCTCATGCAGTGGCTCGGTGTCGATTTTGTTGTCACGAAAAAGCTCCTCTATCTTGTTGATGGTTTCCGCGATCACAGTATCGGCGGTATTGCCTTGCAGGTGATGCTTCAGCGTCGACTCCTTTA
>JAHFJP010000039.1:0-3399 GCA_023245765.1 Candidatus Peribacteria bacterium | reverse complement strand
ACGAGAGAATCTTTCTTCTGTGCTTCGTGGGGATGCACGCCCGATTGCCCGCGCCGCATGATCTGGAATGACAGACGATCAATCACATTCGTATTGCCCTGTTTTGTATCGATCAGTTCCAAACAGTGGCTGGCGCAGTTGAGGAGGAACATCACGGCAGGTGCGATTTTCTGGTAGAGCGCGAGTGGCGTATGGACGACCGCAGCGTCGATGAAGAACGGCGAACGTGTGGCACCCACATCGCTCTGATAGCTGAATTTTTTCAGATCCGACAAATGCGCGTTGCCGAAGAGAGCATCGAAGAACATCGAACGAAGATTGCCCAGGGCGATTTGATCGTCGAGAGATTTGTCGAAGCAGGGGCCTTCTCGCAGCATGTCTTCGATTTCCTCGAACATCGGCACCAGAACTGCCGTCAAACTCGCCTCGATTCTGTCGCGCTCGTTGCGAACGTTCTGGAATTCCTGCAATGTGGGCAGTTGCTCGAACGATCCGCCCAAAGCCCAGTTTTCCTTTCGGTCCAATCCCGTGGAGAGCAGCAGCGGACTCAGCTCACGTGCTTCTTCCAGAGAATATTCAAATTCGTCTGCCGGGGGAGTTCCTGCTGTGCCGGGCTTCGAATCCGCTGCTGCGGTGAGGGAGCGCCGTTGCTTTACCGCTGCGACGATCCTGTACCAGAGACTTCTCAGTTTCTCTTTAATGGTGTGTTCGCGTTTTGCCATCGTATTCGTGATGACGAGCGAGCGTTCGGTCAGGAGCAATTTGCGCATGATCTGGATATTGACGGGCGAAGCAGGTCCCAAAAAATCCAAATGCACGGAGTCAAAACGCGTCGTCCATCCCGGGAGCAGATCTTCCAATTGACCTGCGTATGCATTTTGCAATTGCAGAATGCGCGCGTAGTGCATAAATTCCGAGCGCGCGACGCGATCGCCTCCTTCCACCGCCCAGAGGTTTTCCCTGCTGTAGCCGATGTCTGTGAGGCCGTGAATTTCGCCGCAACGTTTGTTGGGCAGACTGAGGTGCTTGAGCCGACCGAGTCGATCCGTGCTGGCGAATGCCGTATTGAGTTCCAAAACGCAGTCCCGATGTTTCCGCTTGCTCGGCGTTTCGTAGTCGACGTGCTCGCCTTTGGTTTTTTCCTTGGGGGACGTCTCGAATTCGTCCTGCAGCACGCGGGCCAAACTTGCAGCTTTCCGTGAGTCCAGCAATTCAAAGACGCGCTCTGTTTGGGTGCGAACTCCGGATGTCATGTCCTCGATCACCTCGCGCGGCAAGTGGAGCATATCCACGAGTTCCAGAACATGTTGCTCGCGGTCCGCGGCGCCCGACGCAAGAGCGACGTACCGCTTGGCGAATTTGACGTGCGTGGATGTGTATTTGTCTTGCGCGGCGTTATCGAGGCGAATCTTCTGCCATGCCGTCGTCGCACTGACGCGCCCGATGCTGCAGTTAAAATCCTTCATGAGGATTTTTCGTTCCTCCGTTAAAAGTGTTCGAATTTCTCTTTCCGACTTTCCCTGTAACTCCAGTTCTTTGCGCCGGCGGTAGATGCGTTGCACCATGTAGGCCCCTTCGAGGCCGTTGATTCTGCCCGGTGATGACGGCGCTTTTCTCATGAGTGCACGTTACATTTCCTGATCTTGAAGGCGCTTCAATTGTTCGGCGAGAAGTTGCGCTTGTTCAGCGAGACGTTGTCTCTCCTGTTCACGGCGGGCCTTCATGAGCCCGATGGCTTCGGCGATGCCATTGCGCAACTCGTCCTTGGAGGATCCCATTTCCACAATCTTCATCACTTCCTCATCCATGGCTGTCTCGAGCGTGCGGACTTCCTGGGCGTATCGGTGGATGTCCAAGCTGACATCGGCATCAACGTCCAGTACGGGTTCCTCTTCAAGGGGAGGGACCAACAATTGGGAGAGGGGAATGCCCTCAAGCAGCGTTGCGAGATCGCCCTGCCGAAATCTGTCCAGTGCTTCGACATTCCCGTTCATCTCCACGAGCCGCAGCATCATCGTGTGCACACTGGCATGGAGAGTCCGGAACTGAATGGCGTGCTCGATGTATTCATCCAGAAGCGTGCCGTACGCCTGTAGTTCCTTGAATGTGTTCACGGAGTCCATGGAGGAGATATCCATTGTCGCGCTGTCGCGTTTCACCGCAGTAATCATCCCCGTGATTTTTACGCGATCCTCCTTCAGTTTCGTTCCCTTTTTCAGATTTCCCCGTAACGCAGACCAGACATCCTTGTACTCATGCAGTTTTGCGACGATCTCATTCATGTGGTCCTGCGTGGGAACCGCTACCACTAACTCTTTAAGCGTCAGGGCAAGACGTTTAAGAACCTGCTGCATCGCTTCGTTGCCTCCAATGGATTCATTGGATATGGGAGGACCAGGTGGTGGCGTATCGGGCGGAAGAGGACTGGGCTTTGCAGCGTCCGGTTCTGGAGGGCGAGGGGGAGGAGGAGCGACAGGTGGTGGAGCAGCAGCACTTGCTTTGGTAGGGAGGTCCGTGCGCAGGACGTCCCCTGCACCTGCAACAGCTGCACCGGTATCAACATCTCCAAACGTTAGTACAGTCATGGTCGTGCCTCCACCCATCATGGGAGGCGAAGGAAGAGTCGGTGGTGGAGGCAGGTTTGTGTGGGGCGGAGGCAATGGCGCTGGTGCTGGCGGTGAGCCCGCAGCATCCGGTGGCGGGGATGCCTCGGTATCGTTGAACAGCTCGTCGAATACCAGCCGACTGGGGCGCCCTTCCTGGAGTAATCTTCTCTGCCGGCGAAGCTCCAGACCTTCCAGACGCTGATCCACGTACTCGGCGAGGATGTTATCCTGCATCCCGAATGTTCTGGCGCCGAGGACGATTGGTCGGACGAGTTTTCGCAGTGTATCCGCGTCCAGGATATTGCGAGAATGTGGGTCGACTTTCTTTAAGCCCTTTGAAAGTTCGAATTTGTACCGTGCCCATTCCTCTCGTGTATGGGTGAAGTACACAGTCGCTCCTATGTGATCGATGACTACTTCTTCCACCAGATCATCGTTCGTCACCTTTTTGCGGATACTAAAAAATTTCGAATGACGAAGAGTCGATCGAAGAGTCCTTTCCTCGGCCACCAGCAGCAACAGGATTTCGATGCGTTCGCGATCATCGGTCGTCGCCTCTCTTTTCAGATAATTCGGTCCGATGTACTCCACAAACGCATCGATGGCGTGGCGGCGGTCGAGAATCGTTTCTTCCTCCAGATACTCGCCAATCTCCCCTCGCACGTAGTCGAGAACGTTCTTCCAGATAGCCGCATCGGCTGCTGTTTCGAGAGTGGCAGGAGGAGTCGTTGTTGTGGGGATTGTATCGTTGATGCTGACTTGAATTCTTCCTGCTGCATCGATTGGGGCTGCG
>JAHFJP010000067.1 GCA_023245765.1 Candidatus Peribacteria bacterium | reverse complement strand
GATAAGGGATTGATCTCGCTTCCAATTCATTGCTCCAAGATTCAACTTGCTATCAAAAAACACGTATTGAAAGGACGGAGTTTCAAGCCGCGTCAGCCAATCAACATTCTCCTCAAACTGCTTCATCGCAGCTTTATCTTCGTCAGATGGTTCTTCACCGTCACCCCGCAGAAAATCGTGAAATTCTTCGTGATCCATATCAAACTATTATACAGCAAAACGACGTTTCTTTCAATTCTTCGCTCCGCGATGATGTTTATGGAATCATCTGAATTCATTCGCGCAATGGTCACCCTTCGACAAGCTCAGGGCGACACACCTACGACTTCGGGTATGCGAGGTGCGTTATCTGAACTCCTTGGCGCAGTGGTCACATTTCTGGATCTCCTCGCCGTCTTTGGTGAGCGTGACCAGATGTCCCATCATGCATTGTGGACAATCTTTTTCCTGAAATGCCGTGCTGACCGGTGAAAAGCCAATGCGCTTGGGATTGCCGCCATGCTCGCGGATCGTGAGGGACCGCGGGTGGTCGCGCATCTTCTGGAGGACCTTGGCTTCGATCTGACGGATGCGCTCGCGCGTGACGCCGAACTCCTTGCCGACCTCCTCGAGCGTGTGACCGATACCGTCCTTGAGGCCGAAGCGCATCTCGATGATCTTGCGCTCGCGGGGCGTCAAAAACTCGAGCATCGCGTGGACGTTCTCCTTCCGGAGCTGACGGTTGGTCGCTTCAAACGGATTGATTGCCTCTTCGTCTTCGATGAAGTCACCGAGCTTGCTGTCTTCCTCGGAACCCACAGGAGACTCGAGCGAAATGATGTCCTGGGAAATCTTCTGAATATGGGCGACCTTCTTGATATCCATCTCCATTTCGACAGCGAGTTCTTCGAGCGTCGGTTCGCGGCCGAGCTCCTGGACCAGACGGCGCTGCGTGTGGGTCAGCTTGTTGATCGTCTCGACCATGTGGACCGGGATGCGGATCGTGCGGGCCTGGTCGGCGATGGCGCGGGTGATGGCCTGACGGATCCACCACGTGGCATACGTGCTGAATTTGAAACCGCGTTCGGGATCGAATTTCTCCACCGCGCGGAAGAGGCCGATGTTGCCTTCCTGAATCAGGTCGAGGAACGAGAGTCCGCGGCCGATGTATTTTTTGGCGATACTGACAACGAGACGAAGGTTGGCTTCGGCAAGCTGCTGCTTGGCTCCCGCGTCGCCCTTGCGGATGCGGCGAGCGAGCTCGACTTCCTTGCGACCATCGATGAGCGGGACGCGACCGATCTCGGAGAGATACATGCGGACGGAGTCATTGGAAATTTCGAGGAGATCGATCTCGCGCTCCTTGCGCTTCTTCTTACGTTCCTCCTCGCTGAGATCTTTATCGCTGTCCACCGCGATACCGGCGGTGGCGATCATGCGCACGGCGGCATCATCGACTTCATCCCCGACGACCTCGACTTTTTCGTCGCCATCGGATTCTTCCTTTTCATCGTCGTCCTCCTTATCGTCATCGGCACCCGCCGTGACCACGTCGGTGAGGTCTTCGGTCGGCTCGGGGAGTTCGAGACTGCTGGAACGAGACTTCTTGTCCCAAATGAGAGCATCTTTGACGTCGATCACCTGAATGCCGAGATCAACGAACAGCGTGTAGATCTCGTCGAGCATGTCGACGTTCTCTTCGGCATTCGGAACAGCGGAGATAATCTCCTGATGCGTAACGTAGCGCTGCTCGCGACCTTTCTTAATAAGGTGCTTAACCTGGTCGGGAAACTTCTTGAGATCGTCGTCGGTCGGCTGCGCGATGAATTTTCTGGGATGTGAGGCCATACTGAGGGCAGCCTAGTAAACCAGATAAGGGGGGCTAAGAGCAAGCGCGGAAAGCAACCGAAGTGACCGTAGAATCCAAAGAATCCGACGAAACCGAGGATCCTCGGTTTCATTGGTTGCCTCGGTTTCCTTTTTACGAAGCCATTTTCATCAATCGGGCAACCTGTTGATACTGATTTAACAATTGTACCTCCTCGGCCGGCTTGCCGCTCTTACGGGCTTCGAGGAGGCGCCGAGTGATGTCCTCTTGCTTGCTGTGGAGCATTTCCTTGTTGGCACGGCGGATGTGCTTGTGGAGCTCACGCACGGCGAGACTTTCGGCCCAATCGTGGAACGCGTGCTGCTCGCAGAAGAGCGCCAGGACGGCCGCGCGCTCGCGGTGCTGTGGCGGGAGCGGCAGCGATGCGAGCGTGAGATCCTGACCGGCGGGAACTTTTTGGAGTGCCGAATAGATCGCGGCGGTCATCCCCTCCTCGGGGGCGATGAGTTCGGGGAGGAGGTGACGGAGTTGTGGATAGCACAGGAACAGCCCGAGCGTGATCTCGAGTGTGGAGAAGAGATCGCGGGAATCGATGGCGATCGATTGGGTAATCCCCGGACGAAGGGACGGCAATTCTTGATTGGCGCGGGCAAGATCTTCCTGCAACGCGGCCTCAGTCGTCTGGAACACTCCCGCTGCCTTTGCCAGGTAATCCCGTCGCTCGACGGAGGATTGGAGTGCATTCATGAGGGGTATCAAGCTGCGAAGGGCTTCGCGGCGGGCGAGCCCGGACGAGAGATCAGTCGAGCGCATCTGTTCGAGAACGGTATCGAGATACGGCAGGGCATTGGAGGTGAGCAGACGCGTGAGGAGCGCGGGATCCGATTGCAACGTATCGGCCGGATCTTTCTCCGGGAGAATCACCGCCTCCACATGCACACCCTCGTTAGCGAGAAGCAGGAACGCGCGCTGCATCGCCTCCTGACCGGCCCGGTCACTATCGAGGCAGAGCGTGACGACTTCGGTGTAGCGCTTGAGGAGTTTGACGTGCTGCTGCGTGAGTGCCGTCCCGCAGGTCGCGACCGCGTGCGTCGCACCGACGCGGTGACATGCGAGGACGTCGAAGTAGCCTTCGACAAGTAAAGCCTTGCCCCGCTCACGGATCGCATCCTTGGCGTGATGGAGCCCGTAGAGGACGTTGCTCTTGTGGAAGAGCACGCCGTCGCTGGAGTTAATGTACTTGGCGTCGTCATCGCCGAGAGTGCGGCCACCGAAACCGATGATGCCACCCTGCATATCGTGAATCGGGAACATCAGGCGGTTACGGAACCGGTCGTAGATCCGCTCTTCCTGCAGCTCGCGCTGCACACCGAGCCCGGCGCCGAGGATTTCTTTGCGCGAAAAGCCCTGTTTGAGCAGTTCTTCGTACGTTGCGGAAAACGAATCCGGTGCAACGCCGATCTGGAACTGCTCGATCTGTTCCTGGGGCACGCCGCGCTTCTGCAGATACGCTTTTGCGGACGCGGATGTGCCGAGGTGATCGCGGTAGAGGCGCAGCGCCGCCTGCAGGCATTCACGCGCGCGGTCTTTCTCGTCTTTTTTCGGTGCGCCCGCGCCCAAGGATGAGCGCGCTTCGAGTTTTACGCCGGTCTTCTCCGCGAGCTCCCGGATAGCCTGCTGGAAATCGCACCCTTCGATCTTCTGGTAGAAACTGAAGATATCGCCGCCCGACCGACACGCGAAGCAGTAGCCGATGCCTTTGTCGGGCGAGACGAGGAAACTCGGGTGACTGTCGTTGTGGAACGGACACAGGCAGACGAAGTTGCGGCCTTTTTTCGTCAATTGAGCATACTGGGCAACCAGTTGCTCAATGGGAAGCCGCATCTTGATCTCGGCGACACTATCCATGGGAAG
>JAHFJP010000038.1:8435-13237 GCA_023245765.1 Candidatus Peribacteria bacterium | reverse complement strand
CCCTTCGTCCCCCCACTGTGCCCCGATGATTGCTGCAACGGAGCCGAGGGACGTAATGAATTCCTGCACGAAGCAATCATTCCTTATGCCCTTCCATTACGCAACCCACACAGAAGGGATGTGCCTCCGCGCTTTTTTGAAGGTCCAGCGCGATTTCATTTCCACGCTTTCCTCCAAACAACGCCACATGCGGTTCAAAATCTTTCACATCCGTCATCAAATCATTCCCGGACGGAATATAGGGCGGATTGCTGACGAGCAGGAACGGCTCGGTGAGATGGTGAACCGGATCAAGACCACTCCCCTGTTTGAAGGTGATGCGGTCCGTGACGTTATGACGCTTGGCGTTAATTTTTGCGACGTCCAGAGCATCAGAGGAAATATCCGTCGCAATGATCTTCAGGTCCGGCCGTTCCAGTGCAAGAGTGATTCCAATGCATCCACTGCCCGTTCCCACATCAACTATCGACGAAATTTTTAATTTTTCATTTTTCATTTTTAATTTCGTCGCGACGACAACAATCCCCTCATCCACCATCTCCCTCGAATCCCCTCCCCCGCTGAGCATTGATAGCGCAGCCCGCACCACTCCCTCCGTCGCCGGTCGCGGGATTAGGACGCGCTTGTCGACAGTGAACGGACGTCCGTAGAATTCCTGCTCACCGATGATGTACGCAACCGGCTCATGCTTCCGTCTGCGTTCAACCCATCTCGTGAAGTGGGTCCAGCATTCGGGCGTGAGTTCGTCATCTGAGTGCGCAAGCAGCCATGCCCGATTTTTGCCGAGTGTCTTAGCGAGCAAGACTTCAGCATCCGCAAGGGCAAGCGCAGAACCACGTAATGCTTCACAAATATGCATATAGACATGTGTGATACTATCATTTCATCTTTACCGCATCTCCATGAGAAGACTTCTGAAACCGATTTGTCCAAATCTCGCCGCTGGAGAGGGTATGTCTTCTTACGACGTTCGAAATGAGGAGCGCAGGCTTGCAATTGAATTCCGAAGCATTCGGATGATGATTGCCGATGGTTTGATGCCAGGGCAGAGGAAGAAGGGTAAAAAGAATCATGCTCTTGCGGAGAATGGCGGAGAAGAAAGAGAATAGAGCAATGACGATCGGTATCGACTGTCGTTTTGCCGCCACCCAATCGGGCCTCGGCCGTTACACGCGTGAGCTTGTGACAGAGCTTTTGAAAAGGAAGGATGATGTGAAGTACGTGCTGTTTGTGAACGATGACGCTGATTGGGTTCCGAAAAGCGCCAAGAACTTTTCACTTTCCACTTTTCACTCCGCCCACTATTCCCTCTCGGAACAACTGAAGTTTCCGGGACTCATCAGACGTTCAAAGATTGATCTCCTCTTCTCCCCCCACTTCAATGTCCCTCTCCTCTGCCCCGTTCCCTTCGTCGCGACGATTCACGATCTGATTCTGCATCGTTATCCCAATCAGGCTTCCGGTTTCAAACAGAAGGCGTACCGCGCGGTCATGGGACGCACGGTGAAGAAAGCGAAGGCGTTGATCGCCGTCAGCCGGTTCACTGCCGACGAAGTCGTGAAGGCGTACGGCAAAGATGTAAAAAAGAAGATCACGGTCATTCACGAAGCGGCGTCGCCAGAGTTCATCCGCAAATCCGCGGCAGCCTGCACGCCGGTTCTCAAAAAATATGACCTCAGGAAGCCGTTTTTCCTGTACGTCGGCAATGCGAAGGAGCACAAGAATGTGCAGATGCTCATCGACGCCTACGCGTCACTTGGAACCACCGCGACGGAACTCGTGCTGGTGGCGGATGGCAAAGAGACCGACTCGCTACGGCTCTGTGATGGCGCCCGTCTTCTCCGTGGTGTTCCAACAGCCGACCTCTCATGCCTCTACTATTTCGCCGTAGCATTCGTCACCGCCTCGCTGTACGAAGGGTTCGGTTTCCCCGTCGTGGAGGCGCAGGCATCCGGCTGTCCCGTGATCGTGACGAATGCCGGCTCGCTGCCAGAAATCGCTCCGGAGGGATCGAGGATCATCGAGCCGACGGTGGAGGACATCGCCGATGCCCTGCGCGATCCCCCCGAGCCGCCGGACATGGAGAAGATGCGGACGTGGGAAAACGTCGCGACAGAATCATTCACGGTTCTCTCAAAATGTTTGACGCAGTGAGCATTACGCCGGTCGATTCAGGAGAGTTTTGACCAATCCCTGACAGGCTTCCTGGAATGCGTTGCGTGCTCCTTCCGAGAACGCTTTTTCATGTTTTTCCAATGCCTGATTGACGCGATTTCTATCGGACCGGAAGGAGCTGACATCTGGTCGGCGGAGGGAGAATTCCCTGTCGATCGTCGTCGTGCCGGTCCGTACGGTGATGTAAAACCAATCGGTATTGCCTACGCTGATGGCTCGTTGCCGGATATCGACTTGCGAAAGCTGCTGCGGATTGAGTGCAGACAGCGTATCGAGAATGGAGTTTCGAAACTCCTGGGACATGCTCCCCACGCCTCCGGCATGTTCACTGGTCAGAAAGGTTCTGGCACTGGCAGATAACTGCTTCAGGATGTTTTGGCGATCGGGATTCTGCAAAGCGGTCAGTGATTCGTCGAGAGTGGCGAGCACACTGGAACGCTCTTTCTCCTCTGCGGCTGTATGCTCTTTGATCGTATGCTGATGACTTACTGACGCTTTCACCATGTTCTCAATGCCCTGTTTCTTTTGAGCGGGCACCGGGCGGTCGCCGGTTCCTTCGGCATCGGGTGTCCGGGGTGTATCTGGGGATGAAAAACTGTTCATAGATGTGTTGGGACAATCAGACTAGTATAGCGTTTTTCGCCCTTTTCGGCAATATTGTTGCTATGGATCAGCTTTCCTCCATCCTCCCAAAGGTTCTCCATCGTCGCGGTCTGCACGGTCACGCGATGGCGGCGATGGCGACTCACCGTGCGCACGACTGGCTGCGTGCGGCACTCCCCCACTGTATTGAACAGTTGCATGTGGAAAGTCTCAAAGACGGCGTTCTGACAATTTCGGCAACCCATCCGATTGCGGCACAGGAATGCATGCCGCTCCTCCCGTCGCTCACGGAGTTTCTGCAGCGGGAGTGTAAGGGATGCACGGTCCGGGAGGTGAGGATGGTGAGAGCGCGGGGGCGAAAAACAAACGAAGCAAACGAGGCAAACAAGGGAAACGAGGATTAGCCTTCGTTTGCTTTGTTTTCTTCGTTTCCCTCGTTTTCTTCTGTAGGTCAGCGAAGCCTTGCAGGGTCCCCGGGTTTTGCCTACACTCTGGCGTCAATGCTCGTCATCCGTCTCCAGCGCACCGGCCGTGAAAACCTTCCGACCTATCGTCTTGTTGTGGCCGAAAAGGCGCGCCCGGTGAAGGGCAAATACCTCGAGGTCGTCGGCCACTATCTGCCCGCCCGCAATCCGTCGGTGTTTGAGCATGCAGCGGAGAAGATTAAGCAGTGGATCGACAAGGGTGCCACGCCGAGCGATACCGTCGCGCGGCTGCTCAAGAAGGCTGGCATGGACGGCATGGACAAGTTCATTCGTACGTACGCGAAGAGGAAGTCGAAGAAGGAAGCCGCTGCGGCTCCGACTGCAGCAGCTGTAGCTCCCGCTGCGACAGCCGAAGCGCCCGCTGAGGTCAAAGAAGAAGCGAAGGCAGAGGTGAAAGAGGAGCCGAAGAAAGAGGACGAGAAGGCGGCGTAATCGGCAGGTTGCGGCTTTCCGGTGGGGAGAGTAGGCTTTGCGTGTGATGACTGAGACGACGACCGCCATTCCGGGCCTGGATTTCCTGCAATTTGTTCTCAATTCCCTGGTCGACGATCACGATCAGCTGAAGGTCGACGGCAGAATTGATGATCTCGGCATTCTTCTCACCGTGCAGGTCAGCGAGCGTGATATGGGAAAACTTATCGGGAAGGGCGGGCAGACGGTGAAGGCGCTGCGCACACTGATCCGCGTGATCGGCGGCAATTCCAACCAGCGTATTAACATCAAGATCCTCGAGCCCGAGGGTTCTCTCCATTCCCCCATCTCCGTATGATCCGCGACCTTCTGGAAAACGGCAGCGTCATCGATATTTTTGCAACATTCATTGCCCTCGCGCTCATCGCCGCGTCACTGCTCTGTCTCGTCTTCATTATCGTCGGAGGTATCACGTTTATTCTCTCCGCAGGCAACGAAGAGAAGATCAAGAAGGCCGTTCACACGATCCGCTTTGCGATCATCGGTTTGTTTGTCACCTTCATCGCGTTCTTTGCAGTTTCGTGGATCAGCAAACTCCTCGATATTCCGTTTGAACTGAACTTCTCCACCATCGTTACGCTGATGCAGGAGATCTTTGGTGCATTGCAAGGCTAAGGGTCACTGTGAAGACGCTGATGACGAGTGCTCCGAGGCCGACGGCCACGGCAGCACTGAGCGCCCGCTGCGGACAGCAAGCTGGAGTAGAAGGTCATTTTTGATGAACGTCATCAATGCCGTATCACCGGCGGTTGCGGTCAAATCCATCGCATTCTTCAGATCCTGTGCAACGCACCAATGGCGATCTCCTTCCCACGTGGAGGGCTCCATCCAGGTGTAGCCCCTGTACTTGCTCGTGCCGAAGCTGATCGGTTCGATACGCCCCTGTGATTGTTCCAGGCCATTGCCTCCCCATGCCTTGAGCGCACGCATCCGGATGAGTCCGTATGCGCATTCATCGCGGGGCATCATCTCGATGCGCACAAGGCTCTCATGGACGCCATCGGCATGCTTCTTACGGAACGATACTCTGTCGACGCCCTGATTGACCGTCCAGCTGCCTGGAAGCCA
>JAHFJP010000038.1:0-8335 GCA_023245765.1 Candidatus Peribacteria bacterium | reverse complement strand
AGGTTGGTGGGCGGTACAGGGGTCGAACCTGTGACATCCGAGGTGTAAGCTCGGCGCTCTGACCACTGAGCTAACCGCCCCCGACGCAATGATCAATCATCAAGGATCAATCATCAAGCACGTTTTTGGTCGTAAATTGAACATTCAGTCATTCATTGATGATTGATAAATGATCATTGAACGGGTAAACTCCCCCAGCTATGACCGACATGTTCCTCATCATCGAATCCGTCGTTGCGGTGCTCCTGGCGCTCTGCATTCTCGTCCAGCACCGGGTGTCGGGACTGACACAGACCTTTGGAGGAAGCGGAGCGGTCTACGTGCAGCGTAGGGGCGCCGAAAAAGTCATCTACAAACTGACGATCATCCTCGCAATCGCTTTTTTCGGTATCGCTGTTCTCCTGTGGTACCTGCCTTCTTAAGCCTTTCCTGATGCGCCGCTTTCTGCAACTCCTCTCCGCGATGTCGCGGCCCGAGAGGTGGATACTCTCCGTGCTCGTTGCGCTTCTTCTGCTCAGTGCAGTTGGTCTCCTTCGCCTCTTCTATTTACGGAACACCGTTCTCGTACCTGCGAGTGGGGGCACGTACATCGAAGGTACCGTCGGCGAACTGCAGCCGCTCAATCCCTGGTTCATCGTTCAAAATGACGTGAATCACGATATCGTCTCGCTCGTGTTCTCGGGTCTTCTGCGTTACAACCCCCAAACACGTGCGATTGAGGACGATCTCGCGACGATGAGATCGAGCAACGATGCGAAAATCTACACTCTGACACTCAAAGATAATCTGTTCTGGCACGACTCAACCGATGCTGCGCCGCATCCGGTCACGGCCGATGATGTGCTCTTCACCTTCAAGACCGTCCAAGATCCACAATTTCCCAATGCGCTGCTCCGCCAGAATTTCCGCGGGGTTCGCCTCGACAAGGTCGACGACCGGACTGTGCGTTTTACGCTCGACGAGCCGTACAGTTTCTTTCCGAGCAATTTGACACTAGGACTTCTGCCTGCCGCATCCTTTGTAGGAATTCCGGCGTCCAAAATCGATCAGGCAATCGATTTCGGCTACGCACCGGTCGGAGCGGGTCCCTACAGGGTCAAATCGATTGTCCGCACCGACTTCAGCACCGAAGTGACGCTCGAACGCTTTGCACGGCAGCTCCCGCCGGTCCATCGCCTCGACCGTGTTGTCTTCCGCATTTTTTCAGACTATTCATCGCTACTGTCGGATGTCGGGAATATCGAAGGCGTTCGGTTAGTGCCGCGCAATGATGACGGCCAGCCGATCTTGCCTAAGCGTTTCACACCGCTCACTTACACACTCCCCCAGTACGTTGCACTCTTCTTCAATCTCGACCGCCCAGCGCTGCAGGATCAAAAACTGCGCGTCGGGCTCCAGCAGGGCACTGACAAGCAGGCGATCGTCGATGCTATTCACGAATCGCATATCGTCGATACACCACTGCTCGAAATTGACACGTCCGACTGGCACTACAAGTTCGATCCTGGTGTCGCGCAGGGGGCTCTCCTCGCATCGCGTTGGAACCTGCCCGAGCGCTACCGTTTGCAGCGGGTCCTCGAGCAAGAGGACGCCAACCGCGCGGGGCTCGTTCATCCACCGCGCGTCGTTCTCCTTACAGAGAACGGCGTGCTGACGCTGTCGGGCTCCATCCCGCCAATGCCCCGTGAAGCGCTGATCAACGGCGTCCAGATCGGGCGCCATCTTGCCGAAAGCGGATCGTGGCTGCTCGGACTTCCGATGCTCAAAGGCAGCGGCGCGATTCTGCCCGGCGAAAACCTGATCAAGATCACGGCAGGCAAACCCTCCCACATCGTTGATTCCTTCTACATCTACGGTGCGGCAACCCAGGATGAATACAACAGAGCAATTGAAGAACAACGCATCGTCGCTCTCTATCAGGAAACCAAGAATGCGCCGCCCGACACTCCCCCCAAGATCACGATTGCGCAGGTGGTGAACGAACATGGAATGCTGCGCATGCGTACGTCCTCCGATCCTCTGAGCGTCCGCGTCAACGAAAAAGGTGAGCCGCTTACGCTGACGCTCCTCACGAGCGACGCGCCGCACACATACCGTGATGTTGCGGAGGAAGTGAAGCGTCAGTGGGCGAAGCTCGGCGTGTCGGTGGTCGTTGATGTTGCAGGCTCACCCCAAGAGTTCCAGGACCGGTTGCTCCGTCGCGATTACGATGTGCTGCTCTTCGGCCAGTCGCTGCTCGATAACCTCGATAGCTTTCCCTACTGGCACAGTAGCGGCGTGCAGCGCCTGACGGGCAAAGACAGTGATCTGCGTCAGGACGCCTACAACCTTTCACAGTACACGTCGTTCAAGGCCGACGAGATGCTCCAGACGATCCGCAGGACAACGGATGAGAAGGAGCGCGAGCGAGCGCTCAAACAACTCCAGGAGATTTTCAAGCAGGACGCGCCGGCGATTTTCCTCTACTCTCCCGTCTATATTTTCGCCCATCACCGTGACATCCTGGGTGTCGAACTCGGGAGTCTTTCTTTGCACAGTGACCGTTTCCTGACGCTCTACAAATGGTACGTTAAACAAGAGCGGATCTTCATGCCAGGGATGGGGTGGGGATCATTCTTCTCCTGGCTGCCGTCGCTTCTGTAAGCCATTTCTTGTGGCATTTCGATCACCGCGCGACCGATTGTTGTTCGTGCAAGGTGACTCCTGTCACGACCACCGAGCATTGACGTCTCCTGTTCAGACGCGTACACTTTTTCGGCTCTATGAGCGACTGTACCGCACCGACACCACCTCCCATGGAACTCCTCCTGCTCCAGGATATCAACGGCATCGGCAAGCGAAACGACATCATCGTCGTGGGGGACGGTTTCGCGCTGAATCATCTTCTCCCGGAGCGCAAAGCCCTGGTCGCGACACCGACGGTTCGTAAGCGCTACGCGGAGCAGATCAAGCGCCGTGCCGAGGAACGTGAGAATGATCGCAAAGTGCAGCTCGAGGCAGCAGGCATGCTCACGGGGAAGATCGTCCACTTTACGCGCAAGGTGACGAAGACCGACAAGCTCTACGCCGCGATCTCCGCCAAGGATATCAGCGAAGCGCTGGCTACCGAGCACGCCATCACGATTGATGCCGACAAGATTCAGATCGCCGAGCACATCAAGTCCGTCGGCAACGCAACCGTGCAGGTCCAGATCGGCGACCAGACGTATCCGCTGCAGATCAATGTCGCGAGGGAGGAGGTCAAAACGAAGGCCAAGTCTTAGCGTCATTCCTCGCTTCGCTCGCGCTTCGAGCGCGAGCTACTCGGAATGACAGTGGAGCTTTAACAAATACGTTTGTCACCCCTAGCGCAGGTCTTCGACCTGCGGTTGTGATGCTGCAGTCAACGCAATTATTCGTTTTTGCGATACTGTCCGATCAGGTGAACCTTCGCACCGCGCACGATCGGCAGATCCAGAAGCCGTTCCACACAGCACGCGGCACGGAAGAGCAGCGACCCAAAGCTGATGTATGTAGGATCCCCGTTGAGGATCATGCGGTCGCGTGTAAAGCCGATGCCGGTGAGGAGGCGCTCAATGCGGCGCGGAGAGTTGATGCGATAGCGTGTCGGGAACGTATCGTGTTCCTGGCGGTCATAGAGCCTGCGGGTGAAGAAGTCGTGAAAGATGTTTGGAATCAGCCGAATGATCCAGACGTTGTAGTTCCAGGTGTTCGGGGTGAGGAATATCACCGTTCCACCGGGCTTGAGCACACGATGAATTTCGCGGAACACCGCTTCGGGGTCTTCCAAATGTTCGAGGACCCATGCAAGCACGACGACGTCGAAGAATGCGTTTTCGAATGGAAGCTTCTCGGCGTTCGCGACGGCAGTAGTACGGATGACATTGTTCTTTGCGAGGGTCTGCGCATCCGGATCGACACCGTACGTGAACGGAGTGCGGGTGTAGATGTCAGCGAGAAAATCCGTGTGCCCGCAGCCGATGTCGAGAATGCGTGTTGCAGGACCGACATTCTCGCCGATGATTCGTTTGTAGACGATGGGGCTGCTATCCCATGCGGGATGAAGTTGTTTGTAGCGTTCGCGCCAATACTCCTGTCGGTTCATGCCAGCACTATACAAAAAAAGAGAGGGTTCAGAACCCTCTCTTTGATTCTTGACGTTCCGAAATTAGTAGCCTTTGCCACGCAGAACATTCACTCTGCCATGCGTATCACTGGCAGAATTCTCATTGCCGTCTGCCTGGATCTCCCGAATACCCGGGCGTTGATCAACGGCCGCAGAGTGGACAAAATGTGGCCTGATAATGCTGGCATCGACGACGTACATCGAACCGGCGCCGACGAAACCGCCGACGATTCCGGCAACCAGACTGAGATAAAGATGGTTCTTCATATGTGTATATGAGGAAATGGATATTGGTATTATTATACAATATTTTATATAATATAGCAAACATCAGTTTATCCTCAATATCGCAGAGAATTCGCCGATTCAATACTTTTGTCGCTGTAGATTTTTGCAACACTCATTAACAATGTCGTAGGGCTCGCCGACGGTGATGCGCTCATAGTCATCATCGCCAAAGCTTTTGTGGTGCGTGCCAATTCCGGCATTCTTCAACCGTTCCTTTCCCGCTGCATTCTTTTCTCCGACTTTCGCAAAGAGCATGTATGAGGCCTGAGGGATCGGTGTTGGGAACCCAGCGGCATTGAGTGCCCTCGCTGTGCGCGCAACGTTTTTCCGCAGATACGGTTTGAGTGCGGAGAGGTACGCCTTTCCGTCCCGTAGACATGCCATCGTTACCTCGCAGGCGAGTGCTGTCGGTCTTTGCGTTTTCTCACGGAATGCCTGTCGTATGTGTGGATCAGGAATGATTGCCACGGTGCATGGGAATCCCGACGTGTTAAACGTTTTTCCTCCACTATAGATGGTTGCGGTTCCCCCCTGGTATTTGTGTTTCTTCGCTGCAACCAACGCCGGAGTGAAGCGGGTTTTTTCGTCCAGTACGAGATCGCACCAGACTTCGTCCGAAATGAGCGTCACGTTGTATTTTTTGCAGAGTGAAACAATTGTCCTGAGGTCCTTGGGAGAATAGACCGTTCCCGTCGGATTGTTCGGATTCGTCAGCACAAAATGCGTGAACTTTCCATTCTGCAGTGTGGATGTCAATCGCGCGATATCAAGCTTCCATCCGCTATTGCGGTCTTCCTTTAACGGGATCAGACCGTCGTGCTTCTGCCCATGTGTTATAAAACGATGAAATGTTGGTGAAATCGTTGCTACCTTCGTCGGCCTGGTGTCGTTTTCCCGCTGACAATCGGCAAGCACGTCGACCGCTCCGGCTGCACTTGTGCACAGTACCATCCATTCCAGGTCAATCTCGGATCCATACTCTTTCTGCAACCAGTCTTTGAGAACTTCGCATGTCTTGATTGCAGTTCCTGTATCGACCTCCGGTGTGCCTTTGTCCGCGTCGTGATCGGTATACGAATAATATCCAGACGGGCGTATGAATTTCCCCTGTGGGTCACGCGCAGCTTCAACGATTTCTTGGGCAGATTTCGGAGATCGAAAATGCGTTTCCGCATATTTGGAGAGTTTGATTGCAGGATCGGGAGGGTTCTTCGTCACCTCTTCAGGACGCGGCAATACCCGTTCGCTAAAAAATGATCGTCGATACACGTTTGCCGTGAGCAGCTTCCCAAGATCCGTATCAACCTGTTTGACGATTGCTCCGGTGACATTTGTGCTTTTCGTGGAAGGACTCACGTTCGGTGTGGCTTGAATCTCTGCGCCTTTGAGTGTTTTCTTGTCGAGAGACATATCTTCACAGTATAGCAAAAATCCCCTCTTCTGTCTCACGATCACAGTGTACGATTTGTCCATGCCTGTTCGTGGATTTTTCGCTGAGACAAACCGCTTGGAAGCCTTCAGTGACGGGGTCATTGCGATCATCATCACCATCATGGTCTTGGAATTGCGCGCGCCCCATGCGGCGACGCTCGCAGCTCTCATCTCTCTCACCCCTGTCTTTTTCAGTTATTTGTTGAGCTTTCTCTACATTGCGATTTACTGGAACAATCACCATCACCTCCTGCATGCGGCCAAGGGTGTCACGGGCGGCATCATGTGGGCGAACATGCATCTGCTTTTTTGGCTTTCGCTGATCCCGTTTGCGACCGAATGGCTGGGTCAAAATACGGGAGCTGCCGCTCCGTTCGTCCTGTACGGCGTCATCCTCCTCTGCGCAGCTCTGGCGTACTTCATTCTCGTCCGGTCGATTATCGCCAATGACAGACATTCCAAACTGGCACAGGCCATCGGACGCGATCCGAAGGGATTCATCTCCATCGCTTTCTATCTCGTTTCCATCGGCGCCGCATTCTTCAACACCTGGATTTCCATGGCTTGCTTTGCCATCGTGGCATTAATGTGGATCGTTCCCGACCGCCGCATCGCCAAGATACATGATCATGAGACGGACCATCGGTGAGGGGTCAACCGTTGTTTTCAGAACTCGCAATCATTTCTTCGCAGTTAATTTCAGATATCTCCTCCGCAGCTCTCCGAAAAAAACAGAAATGAATTCGCCGCACACTTCGGAGTTTTGAGTGTGGGCAGCGACTGCTGTCTGTAGCCGTGGGATATCTGGATTCTCAGAAAATTCGCCGTAGGTATTGCCAATGAGAACAACCAGCCCATCGGAAAGGTGTTCGAAGTTCGCATGGGTGAAGAGGTAATTGCGCATGGGAAAAATGTACAGCAGACTATACACTTCCGTAAAGCCCATCACTCCCAACAAACGCTTCCATTCACTTATTCGCCGGTGTCCCTCCCGTGCCAGGCAGGCGGTTCCACTTTGGTGTCCAGAAGTCGTCTTTGTGTCCGCCGCCGACAAAGATGTGCTGGTCGATTTCACCGTCGCAGTCCACGGCGTGCATGGTTCCGTTTGGAATAGCGACGAGCATACCGGGCGAAAGAGGCAATACGACGCCGTCGATGGTGATCGTTGCCGTACTGCCTGCCAGACGATCCGTGAAGTACAGTTCCGGCGTCTTCTTGTGCTGGTGGCCCGCGAAACCGTCATTGGTGGGATCATGCGCACCGGAGATTTTTGTTCGATGCGTACTGAACCCCCACCCCTTCTCGACCAATGGAATGCGATATGACCATCCACAGGGACACTTATTTTTCTTCCTGTCGTCATCGAAGTGTTCCACGGAAAGCTTGGCGTTCATGTTCGGCTGACAATCGAGCGCGTACAGCGTCGCCTTTCCATCAAGAATGTAGGGAGCATGACCAGGGATCGCCACCTGAGAACTCTTGGTGAAGTCATGTGTAGTGTTTGCGACACTGACGCTCAATGTTCCCTCATGGACGAAATACACCGTTGGCCTGCCGAAAGTCACCGGCTCGAATCTACCATCGAGCTTCATGAGATGAACATTCAGGGGCCAGCCTTTTCGTTCGAGATCCATTGTGTGAACGTCTGCATATGGATGCGACGTGATCGGAAGATCATTCAGATTTCCATACGCAAATTGCCGGCCATCACGTTCAACATCCGGCGGCCGGATTTCGGCAGCACGGAGGAAATACTGCAGCTGATCTAACCGTCCGTGAGGATTCTGCAATTGACCCTGAGCATTGAGGGCTGTGAAGAGTGCCTGTTGCTCAGCCGTCGCAAGGCGTTCGACGAGCCCCTTGCCGCACTCCAGGAAGCCACTCGGCGATTCTTGCTGCAGGATTTCACACACCTGTCTGTAGGCGAGAGCATTGTTCATAAGGAGAAAAGACTGCCCGCCGTGAAGGCGCTTGTAAAGATCTCTTGCAGTCAGTGGAGAACGTTCTATCCTTTCCCCCCTATGGCCAGAGAAGCACCAGCAGATGCAACTGCCTTGCCAGTACAGCCCCAGAAAACGACTGCCCAACCATGGAGAACGCAGTCAGTTCGGCAGGGATTCAATCTGCCGGACCAGGGTATCGCTGACGGCAGCATCGTGAGCCGTCTGCCCACATTCACGGAACTTAAGGGTGCAGTCGAGAGCATGTGCGGACAGAAATTTTTCGTGATTGAGGAAAAGCGGACAGACAAGAGAACGAACCGACGTGATGTTCCGTGCGCAACGGCTGGCGTTCTGTACATCAAAGATTCACCGGAACACTTTCATTCCGAGACGACTGAGCTGTATTTGGTTCTCGATGTCGGCGAGCAGGGATCGCAGATGGTGGTGGGCAACGAAGTCGTTGATTTGAAGCCGGGAATGGCCATCCTGCTTCCTCCGGGTGAAGCGAACAAGCATGGCGGATTCGGCGAACTGCAGGCATTCATGC
>JAHFJP010000037.1 GCA_023245765.1 Candidatus Peribacteria bacterium | reverse complement strand
AGCTGCAGCAACCGCGATTTGCGTCCGCGCTCAGGAACAATCAACTTCACCGGACCTTTGCGGCGCTCCCGCAGCAGTTTCTCCATGATCCCGGAGCCTTCCGGCGGTGATTCGGGAATGAAAATGGTCACGGGGATCTCACGACCGTCGTCGTAGAACTGCGGCAGGAATTGTTCGAGCACAGAAGAGGCCGATTCCGCCTGTCCGCTCAGCGCGAAGTGCGATTCACCGAGCAAGCGGCCGTCGCGACGATGCATGACGACCACATGCGCGCGATTACTCAAAATCGCGACGCCGACAATGTCACTGTCCTCGCCAGTGCCGTCCGTCACCACCTGTTTTTCCGATTTTCCGTCAATGATGCTGAGGTAATTGCGAATCTTCGCCGCTGTTTCGAACTTCCGCTCCGCCGCCGCGGTCTTCATCTGCTCCGTGAGGATCTTTTTGACGTTCTCCTTCTGTCCGTTGAGGAAGGCGATGACCTCTTCAATCCGCTTCAGGTAGTCCACGGTGCTGATCGCCCCCGCGCAGAGTCCGTTGCACCTGCCGATTTGATGTTCCAGACACGGTTTTAATTCGTGGGAGGGCCACCTACGGTGTCCCTCCCACGGACCCACCCTTCCCTCAGAGGGGCGCTCAGCGTCGGGGCCCACGAGACCCGCCGCTTCGCGGATTTTTTTAAATTTTTTCGGATGATTGAGTATTTCGAGAGATTGTTTGCAAGCCCGATAACCAAGCGCCACTTGGAGCATTTCTAGTGTCTGGTACGCCTCTTCGCTGTTCAGGTACGGACCGAAAAACTTCGCGCCATCCTGTTCAAACCGCCGGATGGTCTCCACGCGCGGGTACGGATCCTGTACGGACACTCTAATAAAGAGGTAATTCTTATCATCTTTCATCAGCACGTTGTACTTGGGCTTCAGTTGCTTGATCAGATTGGTTTCGAGCAGCAGCGCTTCGAGTTCGCTGCTGGTGACCGTCACGTCAAAGTCCGCGATGGTCGAGAGAAACGCCTCGCGCCACGGCCCTCCGTTCCCTTTTTTCGGTACGAGATACGAGGCGAGGCGCTTGCGCAGGTTCTTCGCTTTCCCCACATAGAGCACCATCCCTTTTTCATCGAGCCAGCGGTAGATGCCGGGGCCGGTGGACGCCGACGCGACGCGCTTGCGGAGAGACTGGAGGCGCTCCGTATCCTTTTTCGTCATAGGTTCATTCTATCGGATCAGAAGTGAGGGATGGCAGGCCGGATTGACTTTTCCGCCGTACTCTCTACCCTTTCTTCGCTTTCCGGCGGTTTTTACGGGCCGGAATCGTGTTCTTCGAACCGCAGGCAGGAATGCCTGCACTAGGTCCTCTTATCCTCCTCACCTCCGTTCTTATGTTCTTCTCCGCTCTCGAACTCTTCGCCCCGGCTGTCGCTGTTGCCGGTCTCCTGTATTCGCTGGTCTTCTGGAGCCAGGTCAAATACGCGCCCGACGGCACCCACGCGATGCAGAAAGTTGCGAAAGCCATTTCGATCGGCGCGCGCGCGTTCGTGAAACGCCAATACCAGACCATCGCGATCCTCTCGATCGTCGTCGGTGTCGGCATGATTCTCACGTACGGACTCACGGGAGCGGCGGGCAGCGGACATGGCGGTGAGGTGGCCTCCAGCGGATGGACCTTCGGTTTTGAAATCGGCGGTGCGTTCCTCCTCGGCGCGTTCTTCTCCGGGCTCGCGGGCGTCGTGAGCATGGTTGTCGCGACGAAAGCCAACCTCAAGACGGCGGCGGCGTCCAAAGACGGACTCAATGCGGCGCTCCAGATGGCACTGCGCGGCGGAACCGTCAGTGCGATCGTCATCACAGCGCTCTCGCTCCTCGGCATCAGCGGTCTGTACCTCGGATACCGCTGGGCGGGCATGGATCCGCAGCTGATCCCGGGTCTGATCGTCGGCTACGGCTTCGGCGCAAGCTTCGTGGCGCTCTTCGCGCAGCTCGGAGGCGGTATCTACACCAAGGCAGCCGATGTCGGCGCCGATCTCGTCGGCAAAATCGAAGCGGGAATTCCGGAAGATGATCCCCGCAACCCCGCCGTCATTGCCGATCTCGTCGGCGATAACGTCGGTGACTGCGCAGGAAGAGGTGCGGACTTGTTTGAGTCGATCTCCGCCGAGAACATCGGTGCGATGATCCTTGGTGCTGTCCTATATCCGACCTTCGGCATCAAAGGCATTCTGTTTCCGCTCGTCTTCCGAGCGCTCGGTCTCGTCGCGTCCATCCTCGGCGTGTATTCGGTGAAGGGGAAAGAAGGCGAGGCGCCAATGAAGACCATGACCCGTGGGTTCTGGGTCACCGCGATCCTCACGACGGGTTGTCTCTACGTCACCGCTCAATACATGCTGAGCAACACCAACGGGGGATTGACTGACTTCAGCTCGGAGAACAGCGCGATCTGGTACTTCCTCTGCGGCGCCACCGGCATTCTCACGTCCGTTGCCTTCGTCTACATCACCGATTACTACACGGGCAAAGATCACCGCCCCGTGCAGGCGATCGCGAATGCATCCAAGACGGGACACGCGACCAACATCATCGCGGGAACGGCGATCGGCATGGAATCGACCGCACTCACGGTCATCTCGGTGTGTATCGCGCTCTTCCTGAGCCACTGGTTCGGCGAGCAGACGGGTATTGAAGATGGAGGACTCTACGGAACCGCCGTTGCGACGATGGGAATGCTCGCGGTAGTCGGCTACATTCTCTCAATGGACATGTTCGGGCCGATCACGGATAACGCCGGCGGCATCGTTGAGATGAGCAAGGCACCGGAGGAAATGCGACGCGTCACAGACGAACTCGATGCCGCGGGCAACACCACGAAGGCGCTCACGAAAGGCTATGCCGTTGGATCGGCCGCACTCGCTGCGTTCCTGCTCTTCTCCGCGTACATGAAGGAGGCGGATCTCACGGTGGTCAACCTCGCCAATGTGAACGTGTTCATCGGCGGATTCCTCGGCGCGATGGTCGTCTTCTTCTTTACGTCGCTCGCCATCCGCGCAGTCGGCAAGTCCGCGGGAGTCATCGTCGAAGAGGTGCGACGCCAGTTCCGCGAGAACAAAGGCATCATGGATGGCACGAGCGAGCCCGATTACGCCGCGGCGGTCGATATCGCGACCAAGTCCGCGTTGCACGAGATGATCCTGCCGGGTGTCGTCGCCGTTCTCTCGCCCATCATCATCGGTGTGGTCTTCCGCGCCGAAGCGGTGGCGGGAATGCTGATGATCGGCACCATCGCAGGTGTGATCCTCGCCGCGTACCTCAATAACTCCGGTGGAGCGTGGGATAATGCGAAGAAGTTCATCGAGATGGGTGCACACGGCGGCAAGAGGAGTCCCGCTCATCAAGCTGCTGTGACGGGTGATACGGTGGGTGATCCGTTCAAGGACACCGCAGGTCCGTCGCTCCACGTCTTGATCAAGCTATTCTCGACGCTGACGTTGGCGTTGGCGGCGCTCTTCATGTGAGTCCCGGCGACTTGATTTCCTTCTTGAGCTCCACCATCCTCGCCTCACCCTCCGTCTTCTGCTGTTCTGTCAGCTGAGCGTTGAGGGAAGTGAGCAGTGACGCTGCGCGCGTCGATCCATTCTCCGATGCGATCTTCAGCCACGCGTACGCGTTGATCACGTCCTGCTTGGGCACGCCTTCACCCCGCACATACATCACGCCCGCGTTCATCTGTGCATCCGCGAATCCCCCTCTCGCGGATTTTAGATAATATTGCAGGGCCTTCTCAAAATCCTGCGTAGCACCCTGTCCCGTGTACGACATTTGTCCCAAATGAAAGGCAGCGCGGACGTCGCCGGCATCGGATGCACGAACGAACCAGCCATGCGCGGCATCCAGATTCACACTGGTGCCCTCGCCATTGCGGTACATCAGAGCGAGATTGAACGCTGCCTGGCGGTTGCCTGCCTGTGCGGCCTTCGTATACCACTCGAGCGCCTTCGCATAGTCTTGATCAATCCCATCACCGTCATGGAACATCGCGCCCAGTTCAAATTCGGCGTCGTGATTTTCGTTGAGCGCCATTACGAGAACTTGCGGATAACTCAACTTTCCGGAAGAAGAGACTGCTCCCGAACCCGTCGTTGGTGGCGTGGGTCCAGCAGTGGGCGTACAGGCGACGAGCGTTGTCAGAAGGAGAGCGGTGAAGATGATTTTCGGTCGCATGCGGACATTCTAACCTATAGTCTTTGCGCATGCAGCCGGTCGATCTGGTAATTTTCTTCACTTTCCTGCTCATCGTCGTGATCGTCCTCACGACCGTATACGCCTTCATAGGCGGTGTTCCGTACGTACCGACGTCACGATCGATTGCGCGGGACATGGTCGATGTCGCGCGGCTGAAGGGTACCGAGCGTGTGTTCGATTTGGGTGCGGGCAACGGCAGAATTCTCATCGAAGCGAAGCGCAAGCATCCGGGACTCACCGCAACCGGCATCGAACTCGCGCCGACGGTGTGGCTGCTCGGGCTCATCACGATCTTCCTGAGCCGTGTGAAGGTCCGTTTTCTGCGCGGCGACGCACGAAAAGTCGATCTCCGCGACGCTGATGTGATCTTTCTCTACCTCTCCGGAGGACTCTTGGGAGAACTCGAGAGCAAATTCGATATAGAACTGCGTCCCGGCACCGTCGTCATCTCGCATGCGTTCCGTTTCCCGCGACGACAGCCGGTCGAGGTGGTGAAATTGGATCGGTGGAGCGGGAAGAAGACGGTGTTGCGGTATGTCTGGTAACCCAGAGTGCCAATAGAGCGAAGTACAACACGATCCAGAATGTCGAAATTCCCTGAATCTGAATCACCGCATAGGGGATCTCGCTCAGAGTGTAGGCAACTCCGGTAATCCACTGCAGCGGCAGCCATGCAACAATCGCTGTGACCTGGCCGAGTGGCATCCAGATCCATCCGAGCAGAATGCTCACCGTCCCGAAGAGCATCGCGTAGGGGACTGCGGGTGGTGCGAGAAGATTGCTGATCGGCGCAATCAGGCTCAGCTGTCCGAACAGGAAGCAAATCCAGGCCGAGGCGAGCAACTGTGCACTCAGTGTCAGCGTCAGTGACTCCTGTAATCCGCAAATCTCCGGAATTCTCTTCATGTACGGTTTCAATACCGGCGAAATCTCCAGCACCCCGATCAGCGCGAGGAATGAGAGTTGAAACCCGGCGTCCCACCAGAGTTGTTTGGGGTTCCAGGCGAGCATGAAGAAGGCAGACCAGAGCACGGTGAGCCGTGTTGTCTGTAACCGGTTCAATTGCAATGCGAGGAGCCCCAGAATTCCCATCACTGCGGCGCGCACGGCGGAGGCGGATGCTCCGGTGAGCAGGGTGAACGCGGCAATCAGCAGCACCGACGGCCAGAAGCGCCACTTGAGCGGCAACCAGAAGAGCAGCGTACCCATCACCGTGATCAACATGGTGATGTTGAAGCCGGAAATCGCGACAATGTGGGTGAGGCCGGTCGCTTTGAATTCCTGTACCAGCGACTGCGGCATCGCGCCGCGCGATCCGATCAACAATCCGGCTAATAATGATGCGTGCGGCTCCGGCAGGAGACGATTGATCTGCGCTTCGAGCGCGTGGCGCAGCCGGAAGAGTGATCGGAGTACCCGATTTCCGTGATTTTCTCCTGTGTCTTCGATCATCGGGTTCCTCATCAGGCTGTAAATGCCGTAGCGGCTCAAATAATTGTCGTACCGGAAGCCTTCGATGTCTCCGGGGAGCTCCAGAACCCCTTCCACGACGATCACATCACCGTATTCACGTTCACTGTTCGTCATGCGGACGCTCACGAGCACGCGTCCATGGACGGGAATCGTTCTCAATCCTGTTTTCAGGAGTTCCACATCGACGGTGTACGTGGTTTTGTCCGGCCGGCGATCGGGATCATCCACGATCATGCCTTTGATGGCGACCGATTGTTCTCCGGCGTAGTAATCAGGAGTCTGCGGTGTGGTCACATGTGTGGTGTGGGCGACGGAGAGGAGTGCCATGGCCATTCCTACTGCGGTGACGCTCATGATTCTTGTTTTTGCATGAAAGAGTCCAAAGATTCCGAAGAGTCCAAGGACTAGAAAGAGCTGCCATGGGTATGCAGGTAGTTGCCACCACTGCAGGAAGAAGATGGTGACCAAGAAACTGCCGAGGAAGGCATAGGAAATATGCGAGGGGCGCATAGCGGGTCATCCTGATCCGTGGTTTTTGTTGTGAATATCCCCTCTGAGAAAAAATCTTTTTGGAGTTTCGACTTTTCCGCTCTAGAAAGCGACGAATGGACGTTCTATGGGGTCATGGAACATCGGGCTATTTCCATCCATTCCTGCACCGTCAGCGTCTCCGGTCTCCGCGTCGGATCAATCCCGACCTTCTTCATCATTTCCATTCCATTCTCAATGCTTCCGAGCGTGTTGCGGAGCATTTTTCGCTTCCCGGCGAAGGCAATTTTCAATAATCGCAGAATTTGATCGATGGTGGGACGGTCGGCGAGGGGTTTTTCGTGTGAAATGATTCTCAAGACGGCGGAATCGACGGCGGGTGGAGGGACGAATGCGCCCGGAGGGACTTTGCAGATGACGTTTGGTGTCCCGAAGAGCTTCACGACGATCGTCAGGATGCCGGCGTGCTCCTCGTCGCAGATTTTCTCCGCCACTTCGCGCTGAATCAGGAGTGTCATCGCCGTCGGCGGCGTCGGCGACTCCAGATACGCATGCCGGAGCAGGGGAGAGGTGATGTGGTAGGGGATGTTGGCGACGATTTTGTACGGCGTCACCGGAAAATTCACTTGCAGAGCGTTGCCGTGTACCACGGTGAACTTTTTCGTCACGCGTTTACTCTTCGGGGGAAGAAAATCCTTCATCAGCGGAATCATCCGGTCATCCAGCTCAATCGCCGTCACCTCTCCCGCGTGCATGAGGAGCTCACTCGTCAGCACACCGATGCCCGGACCGATCTCCACGACGTGATCGTTCGGCTGAACTTCCGCTGTTTCGACGATCGTCTCTAAAATATCTTCGTCGACCAGGAAGTGCTGCCCCAGGTCAGTATTCAGACGGATATTGCGATGCCGGAGGAAGGCGAGGACACGATCGCGGAGGTTCATGACGATAGGATACCCCTGTCATCCTTCGCTACGCTCAGGATGACAATGGGTTTTATTGGGATATGGCCTTCGCTCCGCTCAGGCCACGTCTGAGCGTAGCGAAGACAATCATCTAATTATGCAAACTGTCATGGTGAGCGTAGCGAACCATGACGTATCGTGAGCGATCATCAGACTTTCCCGATCTTCTCTGCCAATTCCTCAATGCGCTTGAGCGGTATCCCCGCAATATTGATCCTCCCGTCCCGTGTCATGAAGACTTTCTGCTCGGCCGCCAGGCGATCAACCTGGTCTTCCGTTAATGGCAGCATGGCGAACATGCCGTGTCCGTCTACCGCTTTGTGGAAATTCGCAGGAAGAGCCTCCATGAGCATTGTGCGTTTGCGTTGCAGCATCTCCCGGGCGCTCGCGACGTCTTTGAGCCATTGATCATGATGCGCCTGCTGTACTCGCGCAACGACTGATTGGCCGAAGGTTGCCGCAGCAGAATGAATGCCGCGGGTGAGAGTCGAATAATGTCCTTCCACTTCGATTTTTGTGTTCTCATCAGACACAACAGCACACGCGAGTCCGCATCGTTCACTGTAGATCGAATGGTTTTTGGATGCCGACCAGGAGATGAGTGTCACGATGCCGCTCTCCGCGAAGAGTCGCACGGGGGCAGCATCTTCCTCCGGGGTTCCCGAGAATCCCTGATAGGCCAAATCGAGGAGCGCGACCGCTTTCTTCTGTTTGATCGCTTCCAGAACTTCCTGCCACTGAGCACTCGAGAGATCCAGACCGAGAGGGTTGTGGCAGCCGACCTGCAGCAGAACGACGCAATTGCCGTCCGTTGTTCTAAGAGCATCGATGACACCGCGAGTGCTCGGCAGTCCGTTCTCCAGGTACGACACCTCTTTCACCGTGATGGCTGCCGATCGGCACAGTGGCGCGTGGTTGGCCCAGGCCGGAACCGGGAGAATCAGTGTGATCGCGGGATCCATCAGTTTCGCGAGGCGGATATTCAGTGAAAGTGCGCCGGTGCCCCCCGTACTCGCGATGGATGCCAGCATGGGCGCGTTTTTTCCGAAGATCAGCTGGTGAACCACCGTGCGGAACTCTGCGAGTCCTGTGAGTGCCGGGTATGAGTAGCTCCGACCGCTCAATTCTTTGCCGAGATCCTCCAATGCAGACCGGACACTCGGGAAGACCATGGGTTTTCCGTCTTCATCCATGTAGACACCGATCGTCCCGTTGATCGCCTGCGATCCCGCGGCTTTCGCAGCCTTCGCAGCGGCGAAGATCGGATCGGGCTTCGACGATGGCAAGGTGGCAAACGAGGCGACGGGCATTGTGGAGAGGGTAGAAAGCAACGAGTACATCTCAACAGAAACGGCTCTGCGATGTCGGTGTCTGGTGAGAAGTTCCCTGTGAGGTCACCATTCCCCTAGGAAGCGGATGTCGGCGAAGGTGCCAATTTCCTCGAGGACTTTTTGGACACGGGGAGACTTCCTGTTTCCCATGAAATCGAGAAAAAACAGGTAATCACCAAGGCGTTCGCCGGTCGGGCGATTCTCAATCCGTGTGAGATTGACGTCGTAGATCTTGAACGGCGTCAGCATGTCATGCAGCAGTCCAGGGCGGTCGTCTTTTTTAAGATGCAATACCACGCTCATCTGCGTTTTCGAACGATCCGGGAAGGGATCTTCTTTCGCAACGACCGCGAAGCGCGTGGTATTCGACGACTTGCTCTGAATATCTTCGGCAAGCACAGGCAATCCGCGCTGCTTCATCGTCTGCGTCGAGCCGATCGCGGCAATGGTTGGATCTTTCAGTGCCAAATCAATCGCCATCACGGTGCTGCTCGTCGGGAAGCGTTCCGCGGTCAGGAATTCTCTGCGCAAATACTCACGACACTGTGACAGCGCCTGGGAATGGCTCGCGACCCGCTTCACCTTGCTGCGGTCGAGCGCTCCGATGGATTGGCGGACCGCGATCTCATCGGTACGCCAGACGTGCGTGTCTGTTTCGAGGATCAAATCCAGCACTTCATCAACGGATCCGTGCAGACTGTTCTCCAGCGGCACGAGCGCGATGCCGTTCGTCTTCTGCAACACGTCAAACACCATGTCGAAGTTCGGATAGAGATCGAGTGCGGCGTCCGGAAACAGCAACTGTGCAGCTTCAGACGAGAACGTTCCTGTGGGACCGAGGGTGATGAGTCGGGAGATCATGAACGTGGAAGGGTAGTGATTGCGCGGATGGCGGTTTCGCTGCGTCCGCGAGCCCGTGAGAGGCGTGCAGCCCCAAACCGGCGCTGCAGTGTACGATAGTGTTTGGAAAAACGGGAGTAGTCCTGCGTTTTGCAGATCGTGGAGAAGTTCCCGAGCAACTTTCGAAGCGTTTCGATGATTTTCCCGCTGTCACGGTTGCCGAAAATGATCGGTCCGTAGAGGAGGGGATCGTCATCCAGAAATCGCCCGACCAGATTGAGTTCCATCTCGTACGTCAGCGGACTGACCGTATCAATTCTGTCCAAATCGGCTCCCAGAGCATCCAACGCGGCGGCAACCAGCAGGCTTTTGAGGTGCGGCAACGCCTGCACAAACACCATCAGGCGGTCGTGCGCCTCGGGAGAGACGATAGTCGTCCGCATGCCCATCGCTCGCAAAAGGCGTCGCAGGGACTGGAGTGTCTCGCGACCACACCTGCCCGGGCAGAGAATCACCGTCTGCCCCGCCGCCTGCGTTTTTGGGCCGAACATCGGATGCATGCCGATCACTTCGCCTTTCCCGCGCAGCATCGATGCGACCTGCTCGGTCTTGAGCGAGCTCACATCCAGAATCAGCTGGTCTTTGCGGACTGCGTGCGTGATTTCTTCCCGCATAATCTTCACGGATCCCTGCAACGGGACGGAGAACAGTACGATGTCGCACGTCTCGAAGAGTGTTCGCGTGCGATTGTGCGTTTTCTTGTCCGTCACCACGACCTGAAAGCCGTGGTTCTGGAAGAATTTCGCGAACTGGCGGCCCGTGCGTCCTTTTCCGCCGATAATGCCGATGCGCATGTTGCGGGTGATCTTCATGGTTGTTGGGCGGAGCGGGTGAGGTCCACGATGGTATCGAGGACTGCCTTGAGTTTGCGTGCATCGAGACCGAGATGTTCAGATTCCTTGAGCCACGTTGTTTCTACTTCCTTCTCGCGTGCGGGATCGTGTGCCGTTGCTTTATGCGTGCGTGCTTGGAGCGCCAGTTTGACGCGCTGCTGCAGTAAATGCAGGAGCTCACGGTCAATGGCATCGATCTGGCTGCGGATATTTTGGAGAGTCATAGGTGAGGAGGAAAAAAGACGCAGATTATTTCTTGTACGCGCGTTGGATCAGGTAACAATCCGCGAGCACGAGCGCGACCATTGCTTCGGCGACGGGGATCACACGCGGAACGATGCAGGGATCGTGGCGACCGGCTTTTGCAATCTCGCCGACGGAGCTGGGAGGCTTGATGCTCGCTCGCACCACCAGGTCTTCCCCCGTCGAGATGCCGCCGAGCATGCCCCCGAAGTTTTTCCTCTCCGCGATGTACTCCAGCCCGCGCATTTCGGCCGTCCGGAACCCCGCGCCGTAGTCGAAGCCGGTGACGGCACCTATTGTCAGCAGAGATTCTGCAAGACGGGACTTCAATTTCCTGAACGTTGGGTCGCCGAGGTTCGGCGGCGTGTTCTTTACGCGGATTTCGATGATGCCACCGGTCGAGTCTGCCTTCCCTTTGAGGTCGAGTACGTACGCCTCCATCATTTTTGCGGCCTCAGGGTCGGCGCAGCGGACGGGATTCTGTTCAATCGTCTCCGGCTGGAAGACTGTTGCATCGTGCGGACCGATCTTTACCGTGTGTCCGATGATCTGCACCTCCTTCGGCAATATTTTTCGTGCAACGACGCCTCCGATCACGCGTGCGACCGTCTCGCGCCCCGAGGACCGACCGCCTCCGCGGTGATCCCGATGTTCGTATTTGCTCATGTACGTTTGGTCGGCGTGTCCGTCGCGCGCAACGTTGCGCAGTTTGTCGTAATCTTCCGATTTCTGGTTCGTATTGCGGATAATCACGGTGATTGGCATGCCCGTGGTCTTCCCCTCAAAAATTCCGGAGAGGATTTCGGGCGCGTCTTCCTCTTTGCGCGCAGTCGTCACCGCGCTCTGGCCGGGTCGCCGGCGCTTGAGCTCGGCAACAAAATCAGATTCTTCCAGCGGAATGCCGGACGGACAGCCGTCGATGACGATACCGAGTGCCGGTCCGTGTGATTCGCCGAAGGTGGTGATGCGAAGCAGATCGCCGAAGGAGTTGGAGGCCATACAAAAGAGGGGAAATTAGACGGAAGGAAAGAGAGCAAGGACGGCCTTACGATCCGTATCGTCGGGGGTAGTGCCCGTGAAGAGGCGGAATTGTTCGAAGGCCTGCTCGATGAGCATCCGAAGTCCAGTATAGATCTGATAGCCCTTCTCATGGGCTTCTCCCAGGAACGTGCTCACTCCTCCGTATCGTAGATCGATAGCATGAGCGCCTTTTTTTCGAGGGAGAGTTAGTGGAACAGGAACGGACAGTGCAGACACGATCGCATCAGAATCAGCGTCGACAATATTTTCAAGTTCCATTGTATCCACGGAATAGAGATTGCCGATTTTTTGCAGTTCGACGTCATTGCGTGCGAAGACTGTGATCTTCGCTGGCGTCAGTCCACGACAAGCATCAATGACTGACGGCACAACACCGCCGGAACCGAGGATCGCGATATCTGAACAATCTTTGAGAAATGGATATGCTAGACGGAACCCGATCTCGTCGGTGTTGTATCCGATCAGGCGATCATTTTTTCGAATGACAGTGTTGCAGGATGTGAGACCTCCATGCTCCACGAATTCGAGAATTTGTCGCTTCCATGGTGAGGTAACCGAGTACCCTGCAATGCCGAGCGCGATCAGATCTTCAAAAGATGAAAGCAAATCTCGTTCAACGGGGAAAAGTGTGTAGAGACCGTCGATGTCATGCCGTTGCAGCAGCGTGTTATGAATCAACGGACTTGCGCTGTGTGCAACCGGTGATCCGATCAAGCCGAAGATCTTCGGTTTTTTACAGTGCGCAGTGAGCTTATGCAGCGAGATCGGTACTTGGCCGGGCGCAGACTCGTCCCCATCATCCATAAATGTGTACGTCAGTGCGTTCTTGAGAGGTGACAGCATGCGATTCAAATGTGCTTTCGGGCCCATCCCCAGGATGACACGCATCTGGGACGATGGAATCTGCTGATGAAGAGCATCGAGCGTTCGTAGATCGTCGTAGGAGCGGATCATCGTTGCGATCTTGATGATATCCGGCTTCGTCGCGAGGAGATCGTTCGCGATTTTTTGTAACTCCGTCAGATCCGGCGTCTTTTCACGATCGTGAAAGCTCCGAATGACGGTCACGCCCGCCGGAACTTCCACTATTTCGTTCAATTCGAGATCAATGAAGGATGGCTTGAGCGTTTTTATCAGCGTGGATCCTGTTCCACGCGGTGAAACTATCAGCGGAAGAGGGGAATCAAACACAGAAACATCCGGCGTGAGGTCCCCGCGAATTTCCAACAGCTGCGCTCCGGCAGTTTTCGCTTTTTTCGCGAATTCCTGCGGTCGTTTGGCTGCCGATGCTGGAAGAGTTACCACGAACATTGTTTTCGGAGGGAGTTGCGGAGAATGTTCACCTGTCTGGTTTCTGATAAGGACGGCGGGAGCGTGATGTCCGCGAGAGCCGCATAGAGAGGAGTGCGTTTCTTGAGAATCAATGGCACTTCTTTCTCGAGTGGCAGATCCGTCAGCGCGGGTCTGCGGAGCTTTTTCAATCGTGTGATGACCGTCTTCAGCGGTTCGCGCATCCAGACGATCAGTGCGCCTTCTTTGAGTGCTGCTCGTGTCTGCGCTGATTCGATGGAGCCGCCGCCGAGCGAGAGGACCGTGCCCAGCTTCAGATGAGCGCGAACGATTTCCTGTTCTTTGCGCCGGAAAAACCCCCATCCGTGGCGCCGCAGGGCGTCATGAATGATTCCATGCATTGCAGTGGACGTGATAGGAGTTTTTCCGTGCATAGCACTGAAGACGGCATCGGTATCCACGTGATGCAATCCCATCGCACGTGCAAATGTCCTGCCGAGCGTCGATTTCCCCACGCCGCGCATGCCGATGATCGCTATGCAGCGCGATGATGCCCGCAGTTTCTGCAGATCCTTCCAGAAA
>JAHFJP010000066.1 GCA_023245765.1 Candidatus Peribacteria bacterium | reverse complement strand
GGAGGCTGGGTGGGGACGAAAGTTGCGGCTAGAGCGGGGAATCGGTACGTGAAAATTCTTCTCTTTGTCGTCGTCGTTGCCACTGTCGCGAAGCTGCTCTTCGATTACGTCACTTTCTCGTGACGACCGCCTTCATAAATGCAGCAAACAACGGATGCGGCCGATGCGGCCGGCTCTTGAACTCGGGATGGAACTGACTACCGAGCATGAACGGGTGATTTTTGAGCTCCACGATCTCGGCGAGGCCGGTCTTTTCCCAGATACCGGAGAAGATGAGACCGTTCTTCTCCAGTTTCTCTTTGAATGCCTTGTTGAATTCGTAGCGATGGCGATGTCTCTCTGAGATTTCCTTTGAGCCGTACGCAGCAGCAGCTTTCGTTCCCGGCAAAAGCTTGCAGGTGTAGGCGCCGAGACGCAGTGTCCCGCCTTTTTCTTTGTCTTTGTGTTGCCCGGGCAAAAAGTGCACGACGTATTTGTCACGGCTGAGCTTTTCCCCTTCATCAAACTCTTCACTCGTGAGCTTGGAATCATTCAGCGTCGCGCGTGCGAACTCAATGGTCATCAATTGTGCGCCCAAACAGAGTCCGAGATAGGGGACCTGTGATGTTCGAGCGTACTGTGCGGCGGCGATCTTCCCTTCGATCCCCCGCGTTCCGAATCCTCCAGGCACCACGAGACCTTCACAAGATTTGAGGAGCTTCCAGGTCTCCGGATCCTTCTTCTCGAGCTTCTCGGAGTCCACCCAGACGATCTCTGCATGGCGCTTCTCGAACACCGCGGCGGATTTGATCGATTCGATCACGCTGAGGTACGCGTCATCGAGCTGCGTGTACTTGCCGACCATCGCGATCTTCACTTTTCCCTTTGCCGCGTCGTGGCGCTGCTGGCCCTTCTCCCATTCACGCATGTCGGGCTTTGCCTTCCCCAGTTCCAGCTTCTCGCAGATGATCTCCGCCATGTCGTACGCCTGGAAATTCACCGGAACATCGTAAATCGAATCCACAGTCGGTGCCGGGATCACGGCGCGCCTGTCTACACCGCAGAAGTGGCTGATCTTATCGAGGAGCTCATTGCTGATCTTCTGATCGGCTCGTGCAAGGATCATGTCCGGATCCAATCCACTCCTTCGCAGGTCTCTCACGGAAAGCTGAGTGGGCTTCGTCTTCAGCTCTTTGCTCGCCGCGAGGTAGGGGAGCAATGTCAGGTGTACGTGGAACACGCGTGAGGCACCGAGCTCGTGGCGCATTTGCCGGACAGCCTCCAGGAACGGTTCGCCTTCGATGTCGCCTACCGTTCCACCGATTTCGATCAGCATGATGTCGGCCTGCGATTTCTCCGCCGCTTCCGTGATCCTCTTCTTGATCGCATTGGTGATGTGGGGGACGACCTGGATGGTTTTCCCAAGGAATTCGCCGTGCCGTTCTTTCCCCAGCACTTCCTGATAAATCTGACCCGTCGTCACCGTGCTGAGTCTGCTCATCGGTTCATCAATAAATCTCTCGTAGTGTCCCAGATCGAGATCGGTCTCTGCGCCGTCATCCGTCACGAACACTTCGCCGTGCTGGAACGGACTCATGGTTCCGGGATCGACGTTGAGGTACGGATCGAGCTTCTGGACGAACACCTTAAAACCGCACGCCTTCATGATCGCGCCGATGGAACTCACCGCAATGCCCTTTCCCAGTGACGAACAGACTCCTCCGGTGACCACGATGAAACGGGTTGGCATTCCTTTCTTCCTCTCGGGATTCTTCGCGCTTCCCTGTGACGTCTTCGGTGGAATCATACGAAAACCTGGGCGGTCCGGGTGGGAGGTGAATCCTTTTTCGGAGCCCGCCTGTATATTACCGATTTTTGTCTTCAGTTCAAGATAATTTTACGTTTCTATGGAAACTCAAGAACTTTGCCAATGCGAGGCAAGATCTGTCTTTTCCGGCCTCTGATCCGGGCGACAATTCCTTTCAATTCTTCCATGTTGGGAGCGGAGAGGAGATTTCCATTTCCATTAAAACGAATCTGGTCAACGAAATGCAGGTGGTCAGCCCCGTCTTGATCAATAATGTGCACGGGAAAGGTCCACATGGTTCCTTTGGTCGTGGGCAGATGGTCATCGGGCATTCCCAAACGCACATCGGGACCGAAACCACTGAGCCATTGTTTGGCTGCGTGGAGAACCCTTTCAGGCACTACAGACTCTTTCAGTTGAGCCTCTGGTTCGACGGCTGTAGGAACGGACATAAGAGCAGTTTACTTCATCATCCCTCTCATTTCCTTTACCCCCTTCTTTGCGTACTTCTTCGCCTCCTTCATTCCTTTCTTCGTGTACTTCTCCAATTCCTTCTGCGCCACGCCGAGCTTCTTGGTCGCAAACGCCTTCGCCTTCTTCAGGTTCTTCTGCACGTCATCGCTCTCCACGAAAATCTTCACTTCCTTCGCGACCTTCCTGCCGTCCTTCGTCAGCTGCTCCCCGAGCATCTTCGCCATCGCTTCGGCATTGGGGGCCTCCGACATCCGGTGGCGCAGTTTATCGTTGCTCAGGATGTACCCGGCGAGCGCGCCGCCGAGAGTGCCGAGGATGAGGGAGAATTTTTTCATAGCTGCAAATGGGGAATATCCATCATTGTACGAGATGGAAGTATAGATGCAAAGAATTTAGACGTGCATCTCGGGTATTTCTTACGTGCATCAGAGTTGGCTATTTTCTTTGTCCCGCCAAAGAAAATAGCCAAAAAGAAAGGCGGCGCGCGCCAGCACCCCTCCGCCCGGCTCCGTGTCTCCGCTTCGAGGCCTCCAGGGATTCGGCCTCGAAGCGTCGACCGCGCTGCGGCGCGAGTCGGAGCCTTCCCCTTCACCCCCCTGGCGCGCGGTGGCCCCCAGTTTTGCATGCTTTTTGTTTACATTCCCCGGAGAGAGTTCAGCTGGGCATTCGAGATTATTTCGAGAAGCTGCTCATCACCCGCATTTTTTATTGCACTGATGGACCCAAACTTCGCCAGCAGCATTTTCTTCGTCTCCTCTCCCAATCCCGGAATCTCATCGAGCTGCGAGGCTTTCATCGTGTGCTTCGCGCGTTTTTCGCGGTGCGCGTTACTGAAGCGGTGTGCTTCGTCGCGGAGTCTCATCAAGAGAAACTTGGCGGGAGAGTCAGATGGGAAAGGAATGGGATGAGATTTCCCCGGAACGAAGATTTCCTCCTCTCGCTTCGCGAGTCCGATCACCGGAATCTCCACATGAAAGCTTTTGAGGACGTCGACGGCCGTGCTCAACTGTCCTTTGCCGCCATCAATCACGATCAAGTCGGGCTTGGCGGTCAGCGACGGATCGATTTTGTTCTGGTGCGCCTCCCACATCATCACGATACCCATCGGTGTCTCGGGAAACTTGCGTTTCTCCTCGTCCATTTCGTCCATCAACACCTTCGGCGGCGTGATCACGTACCGGAAGCCGATGTGTGCGTAGTATTGCTCGAGTTCGGGAACGATCGTCACGTAGACCTTGCCCTTCTTCACAGAGCGCAGGATTTTCCGTGCAATGAACTGACCGAGGCGGCCGCCGCGTAGACTCTCATTCACCCAGATCGACTTCAATTCGACGATTCCCTGGGGATGCTTCACGAGACGTCCGAAGCCGACGATATCACTCTGTTCACGTGCGACGAGATAATTTTTATAGTCGATTCCGACGTCGCTCATCTCCGATGGGTGCTCCGCATGAATCTTCTCAATCGCTGCCTGTTCTTTCTTCAACGCTTTCCCGAACGCGATCCCTCCTTCATTCCATTTCTTCTCTTCCGCTGGTACATCTTCGGTCAGCCTGCGCATCCGCCGCGTCAGCACCTCCTTTATTGCTTTGTAGTCATCGACCTGGCCACTTTTCATCGTGCGGATCGTGAAGGAACGGTAGAGATCATTGGCCGCCTTGCCATCTTTCATCACGACCATGCTTCCGACGGTCTCCGTTCCGCAAAGGTGACTGATGTCGTAGCCCTCAATTCTCTTTGGGGCCGACGGAAGCGAGAGAATTTCCTCCAGTTGCTCAAGAGCGGTGACCGTATTGCGCTGCTCAGCTTCCCATTTCATCTCCATCTGCCGCGCTTTCTCGCGTGCGTTACGTTCCGCTAGCTGCAGCAACCGCGATTTGCGTCCGCGCTCAGGAACAATCAACTTCACCGGACCTTTGCGGCGCTCCCGCAGCAGTTTCTCCATGATCCCGGAGCCTTCCGGCGGTGATTCGGGAATG
>JAHFJP010000036.1 GCA_023245765.1 Candidatus Peribacteria bacterium | reverse complement strand
CCTGCCGCACTGGGAGCGGAGTTTCTCTTCGTCATGGCGTTCGCGCTCTTCGTGAGGCATGGCATCCTGACAGCGCTTCTCCTCTCGGCACTCGTCATCTTCGCGGGGGGAAGCGTCGTTCTGTTCTTTCCTCCTGCAACGCTGTTCTCGTCCGTTTTCCTCTATGGCATCCCCGCGATTCTCGTGGCGTACGGTGTCGTCCGTGCTCTCCCCCAGGTATCCAGACTCACGCCGGTTCCGATGACGGTGAGGTATATCGCCATGCGGTCGCTGCTCGGAGGATCGATTCTCGTGACGGTGATCCTGCTGGCAAAATTTTTGGGGAACACATGGGGAGGTCTCTTCTCCGCATTTCCTGCGGTCTTCCTCTCGACCTTTCTCATCTACTATTTCGCACACGGACGAGCTGTCATTCCTTCCGTGGCACGTTCGATGTTCTTTCCGGGATCATTGGGACTGATGCTCTTCGCCGTCGTGGCGATGGGGAGTTTTCCTCTGGTCGGCGTGTGGGCGGGCACCGCTCTTTCGTATCTTGCCTCCGCCTGCTTCGTTGTCGGATACAACTACGGTATTACCATCGCGCGACGGTAGTGTCTACGGAAACGATTAGCTCGTCATCGCCGTTAACTTTGCAACAAGCTCATCGCGCTGCGGGTCTGCCTGCCAATCCGGAGTTTCACAATACTGTCCATGAAGAATCTGATTATCGTTAATCAGGTCCAGCCCATCGTAGTTTTGGCCGAACTGCAAGCGCCGTTCGAAGACCATGAGGCATACTTGAAGGTCCTGGGAGACCTTGGAGAGCAGACGTTGTCGATGTTCCTCAAAACACTCGTCACTCCCGATCAGCGCTTCCTGGTCCACCTCATCATCTCCTGGTTCGCTGCGTTCCTGCTCTTTCCTGGCAATGTCTTCAATGTTTGCGAGAGTCTCGGGCGGAAGACGTGCGAGCAGGTGCTCACAACGGTCATTCAAATTCTCTCGATCCGGGAATGTAGACCAAAATTTATCGGCTTCCTCTTGCCGATCACGAATGCAGACCTGCGCGATACGGTGCACCACGGATTTCAGGAGTTTTCCAATTGCGAAATGTCCTCTTTCATAACCACATGCCGGTGGTGGCGCTTGTTCCTCCAAGAGGCGACGAACGGAACGGAATCCATCCACTCCCTGTTCCAGAAGGCTGCTTATTTGATCCCTGTTCTGTTCCCAGACCTGATTCTGCCGCTCCTGGTAGTCCTGACATTCTCTATAGAATTCCCAGTCGTGCGTCGCACGCAGGATTTCTTCGGTGAAACATCGATGTCGCGTCAGAACCCGCAGCGTCATGACGCGTATTTCCACCAACGGCACCGGCGCTTCAATCGCTTGGTGGAGAGCGTGAAGATCGGCTCGTAGTGCGGCGAATTCACTCATCCTCACTGAAGGAAATATGGCCATTCTACGGGATGCGCGCAATGGCCGGAAGGTCACGGAGGCACCGCGTCATCGCACGACCGTAATGCTCTACAATCGACGGGTAGATGTGGCTCCTCTTCTCCCTCCTCTCGGCATCGGCATTCGCCGTCGTCAACATTCTCGATTCGATCATCGTCCAGAGGTACGAAAAACATCCGCTCGTGATCATGTGGCTATTCGGCGTGCTGCGACTACTCATGCTGCTCCCCTTTCCGTTCTTCGTTGATCTGCGGACGGACTATGCGTGGATGCTGATGGGCTCTGGGCTCATCCTCGGCGCCGCGCTCGTCCTGTACCTGTACGTGCTCGATCACATGGACGCGTCCGTAACGCAGTCGGCCTGGGCAATCGAATCCGTCATCCTGAGCCTGCTCGGTTTCGCATTCCTCGCAGAAAGTTGGTCGGGATGGCAGACCACGGGCGCACTCCTGATTCTGACGGCAGTGTTCGCGCTCTCGTATTGGCACCGCCACGTGTCGATTGCACGGACAGTCGGCCTCCTCTTGCTTTTGGGCGCGGTGACCGCGGCTGCAGAGTTTGGCGTGAAGGTCGCGCTGAGCCGGGACACAGCGTATCCAGTCGTCCTCTTCTGGTTCCTCTTCGGCACGGGATCCGCATCGGTCATCCTGCCACTGTTCCGGCGGGATGCCCGTGCCCGGCTGCGCCGCACGATAAGCAGCGCGCCACCCGCCTTTTTCGCCTTCCTCGGATGCAGCATCGGCATGTCGTTTCTCGGCTTCGCGGCCGCGGTGAAGGCCTTCCAGGTCGGTATGCTCTCGCTCGCAACGATCGCGAGTAACATCCAGCCATTCCTCGTCATCTTCTTCGCATGGATACTGGCGCAAACGAAAGCGACGCAGCTGCCGAAGGAGCTCCTCTCCCCGCAGTCTGTAATCGTGAAACTGGCATGTTTCGCGCTAGCATTCACGGGGCTCGCTCTGCTCGTTACAAACACGTGATGATGATCAGCGCCAGAACGAATAGATGACCGCCACTCCCGCCACCGCCATCACCGCCGTGATGACGATCCCGAAGAAATTTCCGAGCCGGCCGTTCACGCGCTCCCCCATGATTTTCCGGTTATTGCCAATCAGCAGGATGATCACGAGCAGCGGCGGCGCGATGATGCCGTTGAGGACCGCGGTGTAGTAGAGCATCGCAAACGGACTGATGGGTGTGAAGTTCACGAGCAGTCCGATCAACGTCGCGATAGTGATGACACCGTAAAAGCCGTGAGCGCGTTCGAGCTTCAGGTAGAGACCTTCGCGCCACTGGAACGCTTCGGCAACGGCATACGAAGCTGAGCCAGCGAGGACGGGCACCGCGAGGAGCCCAGTGCCGATGATACCGAGTGTGAAGAGGACGTATGCGAAGTTCCCCGCGATCGGCCGCAGAGCCTCCGCGGCATCGGCGGCGGTTTGAATATCGAATATTCCGTTTCGATGAAGCGTCGAGGCTGTGGTCATGATGATGAAGTACGTGACGAGGTTACTGAAGCCCATTCCGACGGCGGTATCGACCCGCATGGTCTTGATATCGCTGTTGGTGATCTTGGGTGTTCCAACGCCCATCGCGTGCAGCTTCCCGTGGGCGACTTCTTCTTCCACTTCTTCGCCTGCCTGCCAGAAAAAGAGGTAGGGACTGATCGATGTGCCAAGGACCGCCACGATGTTCATCAGGTACACGTTGGAGAAGGTGATCGTCGGAATGAACGTCGCGTACGCGATCGCTCCCCAATCCTGCCGGACGGTGAACGCGACCAGGAAGTAACCGAAGAGCGAGAGCGTCAGGTATTTGAGGTACGAAACGTACGTCTGGTACGTGACGAAGATTTCGAGCAGGAGTGTCACCACCGTCATGACCAGAACCAGCGCGGCGAACGGAATCGGGATGAGAAGTTGCGCGGCCGCAGCCATCGCGCCAAGGTCGGCGCCGATGTTGACGGTGTTCGCGACGAGCAGGAGCACCACGGCGACGCAGAGGAGCTTACGCGAGTAATGCTTGCGGATAACGCCGGAGAGTCCTTTGCCGGTCGTCAGCCCGATCCGTCCGCACATCTCCTGCACGGCGATCATGAACGGCACTGTGAAGACCATCAGCCACAGTTGCGCGTAGCCGAAGATCGCGCCGGTTTGCGCGAACGTTCCTATACCGCTGGGATCGTCATCGCTGCAACCGGTGATGAAGCCAGGGCCGAGTTTCTGCAAAAACGATTTTTCCTTCTCGGAATGCATGTTGGCAATGGTACCCCACGTCCGGCTGGAGCGCAGCGACATCAAACCCCTTGAAATTGACGGCCAAGACTGGTGTACTTGCCCGCTATGCAGATCGATTTGATCAAGGTGGGCGGGGCAGAGTTGGGGGAGGAGGGGCTACCGCATGTCGCCCGCTATTTTTCGAAACCCGACCCGGAGGTGGCTCGCATTCTTGTTTTCGGCGGAGGCCCCCAGATCGACGCGAAATGGAAAAAGAGGCATCCGAAAAAGGCACCGAAAAAATTTGAAGGCGCGAGAATGACCGACGAGATTGTGATGGCCGACGCCGTCGTACCGGCATTTTTCGAGATACGGCACAAGATCCAGAGGGCGATACCGGAGATGACTATGGTGGATATAGCGAATATCAAATGCGTTCGGGACGCCGATGTTCGTCTCGGCCTGCTGGGGGAAGTCGATCACGTGAATCTCCCCCGGAAATTCACACTGATCGGTGCAGGATTTGTGGGAACGGACAAGAGTGATCCGATGCGGCTCTATAATCTGAAAGCTGACAGCGTCGTGCGCTCGCTCGCCGTCCAGCTTGGAGAAAACATCCGCAGTATTCTCCTCGTGACGAGCACGGGTGGCGTTCTGGATCGCAAGAAGAAGCTCGTGCCACACCTCACTCCACCCGAGATCGAACGCATCCTGGAGGGAAAGCATACGACCATCAAAGCCGATGGCGGCATGGTGCAGAAACTGAAAGAAACTCTGGCGATGCTGAAGATCGTGCCGATGGTTCGCATGCTGAAAGCGGAGCAATTGTCGCTACCGCCTGACCGGCAGGGAACACTCTGTGAAAGGGCAAAATCCTGAAACGCTACTCATAGCGCAGCACCTCCATCGGACTCCACTATGTTGATTTTGTAGGCGGTGTTCCCTTACCAGTATGCACAACAAATGACGGTTGAAGTATTTGCTTCATTTTCCAGAGATTGCCCTCAGCATCGACAGCGGTCACGCCGCCTTCCGGCTCAATGACCTTGATCACGGAACAATCACCGACACCGCCCTTATGGAGGTAGCTGGCTGAATCGGGTATGCCGATGACTCTCCGTGGTTTAATTGTCACTCTCTGAAGAACATCTTCGAGTGTATAACCGATCGAAAGCTTTTTTGATGCTACTCGCAAGAGATCATGTGTGGGCCAACGAACACACCCACTGTGGAGATCATCATCAATGGAATCTGCCAAAAATCCATCCTGAAGTGCGGCCTCGCCGTTTTCTACATCAAAGCTCCCTTGTCCGTGCCCGGAACTGAAGATGATGCCTTCTTTTTGCGCTCTCTTCACAGACTTACGCACACGCTTTCCACTGTTGGTCATGATGGAAGCCGATCGCTCGCCTTTCCCATGGAAACAGTGGGTCACAATATCACCCGGACGCAGCAACGCGAGAATTTCATCAAGTGGTGGGCCATCGGAAATATGGACCATAAGCGGTATTCCCGCTATTTCTGCTGCTTTGAGAGCTTGTTGGAGAGCACGCTTCCATGTCTCACGGCTCGCCTGGAGCCACCCGATGCGGATTTTTATATAGACAATGTCCCCGGGATACTCGAGAGCCATTTCTGCAGTTTTTTCAGCACCGGCTTGGGTTAGATCGTATTCGGTTTCAAGCTCACCGTGTTGATCGGATAGGCCGCCATATTTAATATTCAGACCTGCTTTCACTTTGCCTCTGTACATCGGATTATTCAGGATATTTTTATAGAACGCGCGGAAGTTGTTGATTCCAGTTGTCCCTGCATCGACTGAGAGATTCACACCACGATTGAAGCTATGTTGCAGCACGTCCATTCCATCTCCCCATGGTGAGTTCTCCGCAAAATGCGTGTGGAGACTGGTGATCGGCGGAACAACGATGTCATTTTGATCAAGCCAGTGAAGGACTTGCGCGAGATCTTCACGTAGGTCCTCTCCCATATCGCAAACCCTTCCATTCGCGAATGCGATGTCCGGCGCAGGTATGAATTTATTTTTCCTTGAATCGTAGAGTCGTGCACCGGGAGAACTTTTTATCAATAACTCATACTGATCCGTGGGAGCTTTCACTCCCCTTTTGAGTATTTCAACCATAGGACCCACATTGTCAGAAATTTACACGACGTCAACTATTTCCTAGGCACGGCTGTTTACTCATACCGGAGAGCTTCCATAGGACTCAGATTCGCAGCACGCCGAGCGGGATAGATCCCGAAGATCAGACCCGTCCCCACCGCCATGAGGACCGCGAGGAGAATTGATGACAGAGAAACGACGAAGGAGAAATTGCCCAGGAACCTGTCGGCAATCGTCGCGAGGATCCATCCAACCAGCGTGCCGATGACGATCCCGACCGCCCCTCCACTAAGCGTGAGCGTCACCGCTTCGAGCAAAAACTGCAGCAGAATATCGCGCCGCTTGGCGCCCACTGCTTTGCGGAGTCCAATTTCCCGTGTCCGTTCGGTCACCGAGACGAGCATGATGTTCATGATGCCAATGCCTCCGACGAGGAGTGAGATGCCTGCAACGAGCGCGAGGAACACGGTGAGCCCCAGCGTGACGGAGCTGACGATGGCCGTGACTTGCTCGGCGCTGCGGGCAATGAAGTCGTCCTTGTCCGGATCGTTTCCGGGATTGTCGATATCGTGACGGTCACGCAGGAGCATCGTGATGTCGTCTTTGGCGAGTGTCGCATCGCCAATCGTCTTGAGCGTGATGAAGCTCAAATGCTTTTGGCCGGTCACCCCGCGGGCCGTGCTGAATGGCGTCAGCACCATCGAATCCATCCGCTGCAGGAGCGCGGAACCTTTGGACGCAAGCACGCCGACAACGGTGAACGGCGTGTCACCGATGGTGATTTTTTTATTGAGCGGATCCACGTTGCCGAAGAGGTCTTCGGCTGTTTTGGAACCGACGACCGCGACCGACTTTGCACCGTCTTCGTCGCTGCGATCGAGCATGCGGCCCTCGCCGATTGCCAAACCGTAGTTGAGGCCAAACTCCTTGTAGGCGCCAATGACCATCGGCGAGACTTCCTCTTTGCCGTACGACACAGGCTTGCCGATGATCGTGACCGGCGTGGCGCTGCGGACTGTCGAGAGATTTTTGACCGCGACAAAGTCGTCGTATTTGAGGCTCTCGAGGTTGCCGCCGAACTTCTGGAAGCCCGTCGGGATGATGTCGAGCGTGTCGGTGCCGATCGTCGCGATTTGCTCCAGGATGTAATTCTGGAAGCTGCGACCCAGGCTCACCATCAGCACAACCGACGCGACACCAATGATGATGCCGAGCATCGTGAGCGACGTCCGGGTTTTGTTGACCGTGATTCCGCGGGCCGATGTGGTGAGGAGATCGTGGATCAACATACATTATTCATATCGCAACGATTCGATGGGGTGTAACGCCGCCGCCTTCCGCGCCGGGGAAATGCCGAAGACCAGACCCGTGAACGCAGCCATGAGGAAAGCGACGGTGACGGAAGGTATCGAGACGGCAAAGGCGTATGTGGAGAGAATGCCTTTGACGAATACCGAAATCACAAATGCCAACGCGAGTCCGCCAAGCATGCCGATGAGCCCCCCGATGACGGTGAGCAGGATTGATTCGGTCAGGAACTGGAGCAGGATATCGCGGCTCTTCGCTCCGACGGCTTTCCGCAGCCCGATTTCACGCGTCCGTTCGGTCACTGAGACGAGCATGATGTTCATGATGCCGATGCCCCCGACGAGCAGGCTGATCGCGGCGATGGTTGTAATGAAGGCTGTGAGTCCGAGCGAGACGCCTGCGAGGATTGCGCCAGCTTCCTCGGATGTGTGCACGATGAAGTCGTCTTTCTTCTGATCGTCGTCGGGATTATCGATGTCGTGACGCTGCCGGAGGAGATATTTGATATCGGAGACGGCGAGATCGAATCCCTGCGTCGCGTTCATCGTGATCTGGTTGATGTACTTCTGCCCGGTAATCTGCCGCGCGGTCGAGAATGGCACATAGATCCGGTCATCAGCATTCTGGAAGAACTGCGTGCCAAGGGGTTTGGTCACCCCAATGACGGTAAAGAGGTGGTCGCCGATTTTGACGCGCTTGCCCATCGGATCGGATTCTCCAAAGAGTTTCTGCCGTGCATCGGGCGCGATGAGCGCGACCGCCGATGCGCCATCGATGTCCGTCTGATCGATCAGCCGCCCCTCTTCGACATCCGTGACCTGCGTGATGAAGTGCTCCGGCGTCACGCCGAGTACCTGAGGCGATGCCTCATCGCGGCCATAGCTGACCGTGCCCTTGAGGAAGACAATCGGCGCAACGGTATCAATGGAATCGAGCCGCTTGAGCTTCTCGAGATCGTCGAACGTGAGGCTGTTGAACCCCGCCATCACCTGCCCTCCTCCACCTTCTTCCTTGCCCGGAAAGACGACCATGCTCTTGGCGCCAAGACTACTGATCTGCCCGACGATGACACCCTTCATGCTCGCACCGATGGCGCTCATCAGGACCACTGACCCGACACCGATGATGATGCCGAGCATCGTGAGCATCGAGCGCGACGGGTTGGTCGTGACTCCTTTGAGGGCCGATGAGAAGGTGTCAGAGATTCTCATGCCACGAATGTCTAATGATTAATCGTTAATAAATTTTGAAATTCCGAAGTTATGAATTACTTAATGATTAGTCATTAATCATTTGAGAGAAGAAGTAGTGGTCGCAATAACGCGCTTAAAATCTTTTGAGTCCGAATCAATCCTCCCGTCTTTGATATGCAGAATTCTCTCTGCATGTCTCGCCGTCTCGTGTTCGTGCGTGACGAGAATGATCGTGTGTCCGTCGTTGTGCAGTTTCTGCAGCGCGGACATCACGGCGATGCCGGATTGGGAGTCGAGGTTGCCGGTCGGTTCGTCGGCGAAGATCACGTCAGGCTCGGTCACGAGCGCGCGGGCGATCGCGACACGCTGTTTCTGCCCGCCGGAGAGCTGGCTCGAGTAAAAATCTTTGCGGTCGGTGAGGCCGACAGTGGCAATCGCATCGAGAGTATGCTTTTTGCGATCGGCGACTCTGATGCTCGGATGATACAGGAGCGGCAGCAGGACGTTTTCGTACACTGTCGTCCGTGGCAGCAGGTTGAACGCCTGGAACACGAAGCTCACGCGCGTCGCCCGAATGCGGGCGAGCTCATTGTCCGTCATCGTTCCCGTCGCGTTACCTTGGAAGAGGTACTGCCCCGACGAATGCATGTCGAGGAAGCCAAGAATATGCATGAGGGTGGATTTGCCCGACCCCGACGGACCCATAATGGACACGAACTCCCCTTTCTTGATCGTCAGATTGATATCGAAGAGCACGGGCGTCGACACGCCGTCATTCTCATACGATTTGTAGAGACCGCGGGTTTCGATCAATGGCGATTGGATAGGCGTCATTTCTTGATGAGAACAACGACGGTCTCCCCTTCCTTTATTCCTGTGACTTCAATGTCGCCGCTTGCCCCTTCCATCCCGGTCTCGACCGGACGCTCCTCCACCGTCTCACCATCCGTAAGAACGCGTACGATCTTTTTGCCGGTGTCGTCTTCGATCACCGCGCGCTGGGGAATGGACACAACGTCACTCTTGAATCCCGTCACGATCTCGGCATCGCCCGTCATGCCGATCTTCAGTTCGGGATGCGGATGGACAAAATCGAGACGCACGCGGTACTTGGGTACGCCGTCTTTCTCGGTCGATGTCGGGTCGATGTCGCCCACGCGCAACTGCATGTGCGTGCCGCGGAAGGCGTCGAGTTCAATACTCCCACTGTGGGTGAGTTTCACTTTGGGAATATCGATCTCGGACACAAACATTTCGACGCGATAGGGGGATTCGCCAAGCAGTGTGATTGCCGCGCCGGCCGGGAGAGACTCGCCGATACGGATGTTCACGTGCGTCACGATGCCGCTGACCGGCGCAGTGAGGAGCGTCTCGCCGTAATCGGCAGCGGTCCGCGCGAGGTTGGCCTGCGCCTGACGGACGCGAGCTCTGGCGGCGTCGATATCGGTCTGGCGGGCGCCGGCACGCTTGAGCTGGAGCTGCGCTTCGGCACTACGGACCGCGCTCTCGTAGGTGAGAATGTCGGCCTTGGCTTTATCGCGGGTGCCCTGGAGCGTCACGACGGAGGACGTTTGCGACGAGATCTTCGTGTCATAACTTGCGGCAGCATTCTGGAGCGAGCTGTGAGCAGATGCGATCGATGACGCCGCAGTCTGGATGCTGCTGCGGTCCGACGCGATCGACGCCTTGATTGTTTCGCGCGCCGAAGCCGTAAAGTACTGCGTTTCGGGGAGAGAAGAGATGAGAGAAAAGAGACTATCCATCGCGCGGCTGCCCTGGTCGGCTGCGCTCCTCGCAGTCCCCAATGCGCTCAATGCCGTCTGATAATCGTCTGCGACGTTCGCGGCCGATGTCCGTGCGCCCGCGATGGCGCTCACCGCGGCCATTTTTTGCCGTTGAAGATCATCCTTGGCCGCCGGGTTGCCCTTCACGAGCGCGTCATTCACATCGGTGCGGGCGAGCACGTCATCAATTGTTGATAGCGAATTTTCGATGGTCGTCAGATCTCCGCTGAGGCCACTGAGCGACGTCAAGACCTGCCCGGCCAAATTCACCCGTGCTTCCTGCTTGAGCAGAGCAAGCTGCTGCTCTGACTGCATGATGTTCTGCTCGGCGGAGGTGAGCGTCTGTCGCGCGGATTCCAGGGACGAGCGTTTGTTCTGGAGATCCGCCTCCGCGATGGCGATATCTTCCGGACGCGTCCCCTCTTCGAGAGCGCGCAGATCCGCCTGGGCCGACTGCAACGCCGCCTGCTGCGCCGCAACGCTCGCGCCGAGACTCCCGGCCTTGAGTTGGGCGAGCTTCTGCCCGGCGGTGACGCGATCCCCCTCCTTCACGTCCACATTCGAAACGATGCCCGACGCGCCAAAGCGCAGTTCGAGTTCCCGTTCGGAGACGACGGTCCCCACGGCCTCGACGGTCTGGCGCAGGTCACCGCGCTGCGCCACTGCAGTGACGTACTGCAGCTTGGCAGGTGCGGTCAGGAAGCGATACCCAAGAATCAGGAGAATGAGCATGATCGCCCCGGCAATCGCCTTCTTCTTATGAGTCCGAAGGATGTTCCAAACGGTGATGTGAAGCGTGAACGGCATGGGAATCAGGAGGAGGAATGGGCCACGAGAGTGCGGATGAGTTTTTCGTGCAGGTGTGTCAGTTGACGCTGCTCCGCGGGAGTCAGGTGACTGAAGATGTGACGAAGTATATCGCGCCGTCTGTCATGCTTCTCTTTGAGAATTCGCTTGCCGAGCGGGGTCAGCCACAAACGGACGAGCTTGCGATTCTGCTCGTCATGCTTGCGTCCCACCCAGTGGATCTTCACGAGCCTGTTGATGAGCGAGGTGGTGGAAGGCGAGGAGACGTGAAGCGCTTTCGCGAGCTCTTTCATCGTGAGACCCTCCTGTTCGCTGATCAGGAAGAGTGCGTGAATGTGAAGAAGATTCGCTCCGGCGCCCACTTTCATGCCGCCGAGCATCTGCTGTCGCATAATGCGGCCGAAGTCGTAGGTGCTATCGATCAGCCGGTCGAGAGGATTCTTTGGGCGACTCACGATACGATAGTGAAATGATTAGAGTATCTAATTATATCAAACACCGCAGAGTGACGCAATCGAAAAGCCGTCTTTCTGAAAGCCCTAAAGCACGCACTCTCAGCGTGAACGACTGAGGGACTCCAGCGCTTCCCGCACCGCCACTTCGACCGGAGGAAGAGTTATCCCCTCTTTGTTGAGTTTCTCCGTCGAAAGTTTGCAATTGCTCCGGTCCGCTTTGACAACGTCACCGAGATGATCGAGCGTGAGTCGTTCAAATTGATGCCGCGGATCGACGATCTCCCGGTAGAGCTCCATGATCCGGAATGGGCTGATGATGTCGTCATTCACAACGTTGTAGGTACCGGTTTTCCTCTTGCTGATGAGTGTTTTGGCGACATCGAGGAAATCCGGCAGATACGTCAGAGAATTTTTCTCGTCGAGGACCTTCTTGTATTTGACCAGCTTCATGATCAGGCTCCTGTCCGAGCGTGACCCGTCGAACGGCATGCGGAGTCGCAGATTCAGAACGGGGAAATCGAGCATCACCTGATCGCTCCACGCTTTGGTCCGTGCGTAGAAGCTGCCGAAAAAATTCGGGCGGTCCTCTTCGGTGAATCCCCTACCGCCATTGTCACCTGTGTAGATGCAACCGGAGCTCATGTGAACCAGATAGATCTTCCGTGCGAGACATTCTTCCAGAAGAATCAATGGGCCGGTGACATTGGCCCTGAGCGTCTCCTCTTTATGCGTTTCGCACCAATCGACGTTGGGCCGGCCGGTTTTGCCTGCGCAGTTGAGAACGATGTCGGGACGATTGTCCTCTAAAATCTTCATGACAGAGGAACGATCAGCGATATCCACTCGAGGAGTCAGCGCATCCGGATAGATCTTGAGAAATTGCGCGCCGAGATAACCAGTAGAACCGAGAAGAAGGATTTTCACCTGCACATCATAGAGGAATCCGAGGTAACCGAGGAAACCGAAGAAACCGAGGATTGTTTGAAAGCAGCCTGCAGTCGCGTCAGTAAATAACTCACACGGTTAATGTGGTCATCCGTTTGAATGAATTCTTGCTCTGAAATGTAATGAAGATCATGAGCAAGCCTCAGCTGACTGTGTAATTCTTCCAGAGAAGAATGAGAAAAATTAAAAAACTGACGCTTTCCCTTTGGAGTTCTCTTGGTATTTCCCTCGGCAATATTGTGCGGCACGCTATAAGCGGAACGGCGCATTTGATCAACAAGCCCATCTCTTTCTCACGAAGGAAATTTTCGAATCATGATATTGATCCGAAGACAGAGCTTATGAGCCTCCTGCCAGACGATTAGCCGTTCATAGGGGCGCTGATGCATACAGAAAGAATATGGCGCTGAAAAAGGAGATCCAGACATGTAACAGCGGATTTTTTTGTATATATGGATTTTTCCTTTTTCTGAAGCCAAATTTCCGGTTCCATGATCCTATGGAACAAAATCCTCGGTTTCGTCGGATTCTTCGGAATCCCCGGTTTCTCTTCGAAAAAACGACAATGACAGAAACCTCACGATAGGTTTACACTCCTTCCCGATGCCCCGTGCCCGCCGCAAAGCGAAGCGCAAAGTGAAAAAGGACAACGGTTTCGAGCTCGAAGCCGGCACCAAGAGTGCGATCAGCGGGATTATTCAGATTTGCGCAGGCGTATTGCTCGTGCTCGTGCTACAGCAGAAAGCGGGTCTTGCGGGCAATGGCCTCCAGGCATTCCTGCGGTTCTTCTTCGGCCGCTACGGGATGATCTTCCCGACGTTCCTGATTCTCTCCGGCGTCTTCCACTGGATCGTTCCGCAGAAGACGATGGAACTCAAGCGGTCGGTCGGGCTGGTCCTGTGCGTACTCGCCTTCCTCGGCATGATGCACATCGGCGCGCCGCTCGAGGAGATCGGACCGAGGAGAGAGGAGCTTGCCGGTGCCGTCGGCTTCATGATGAGTGTGCCCTTTCTGCTCTTCTTCAGTCGCGCGGTCGGGTACACCGTCCTCGGTGCAACGTTTTTGATCGGCATCCTGATCAGCTTTGAGCCCGTCGTCCAAGCCGCGATTGAGCAGCTCAAGACGGTCGCGACAGAGGAGAAGAAAAAACCGCGCATGGCCGCGATCAAGGATGAGGAAGAAGACGACGAGGAACAGGATGACGAAGAGGAGGAAGAAGACATCGACGAAGAGGATGACGACCTCGTTGAGCGCGATGAGGAAGCGCCCGAACTCAACATTGTCCGGCCCGCCTTCGCGCAGAGCCTGGTGAAGAGCAAGAGCAGTGAAGCAATCAAAGCCGCGGTCAAGAAGAAGGACCCGAACGTTCTGGAGATGAAGGACACGCGCTACGAGGAGTGGACCTTCCCCGCCTATGACCTCCTCGACGAAAGCCACAGTCAGCTGCAAGTGAACGATGAAGAGCTCAAAGCGCAGGCGAAGCTGATTGAGGAAAAACTGCGGGAATTCGAGATCGAAGTCACGGTGCGCGACGCGCGCCCTGGCCCAACCGTCACACAGTTCACGCTGCAGCCCTCCGAAGGCGTCAAACTCAGCAAGATCGGCTCACTGAAGGATGACCTTGCACTCGCGCTTGCCGCGCCCAGCCTGAGAATAGAAGCGCCGATCCCCGGCAAATCACTCGTGGGCATCGAAATGCCGAACGCCAAGCGCACGATCGTCCATCACCGCGAAATCCTCGAGAGTCCGCAATTCGTGCAGAGCGAGTCGTCGCTGACCCTCCCGCTCGGCCGCGACGTCTCGGGCGAAGCGGTCGTCGCGGAACTCGACAGCATGCCGCACCTCCTGCTTGCCGGCGCAACCGGCTCCGGGAAATCGGTCTGCATGAACACATTCCTCAGTGCGCTCCTCTTCCAGAACGCACCGCACGAACTCAAATTGATTCTGATCGACCCCAAGCGCGTAGAACTGATGCCCTACGACGGCATCCCGCACCTGCTGACGCCGGTGATCACCGAAGCGGAGAAGGCTCTGCAAGCTCTGCGCTGGGCCGTCGCCGAAATGGGCCGGCGTCTCCATCGGTTCTCTGAACAAGGAGCCCGCAACCTCGACGAATACAACGCGAAGCAGAAGGATGAGCAGCTCAAGCTCCCGCGGATCGTGGTGGTCGTCGATGAACTTGCCGATCTGATGATGCGCCAGTACCGCAAAGATACCGAAATGATGATCGCGCGCATTGCGCAGATGGCCAGAGCCGTCGGCATGCATTTGATCATCGCCACGCAGCGTCCGAGTGTCGATGTCATCACCGGACTCATCAAAGCCAACATCCCGACACGCATCGCCTTCCGTGTCGTCAGTGCAGTCGACTCCCGCACGATCATCGACGGCATCGGCGCCGAGGATCTGCTCGGCATGGGCGACATGCTCTACATGAACGCAGTGACCCCAAAGCCGCTGCGCATCCAGGGCATTTACACGTCCACCAAGGAAGTCGAGCGCGTGATCAATGCCGTGAAGATCGCCGGTGGCGGCAAGCTCACGGAGCAGATAGGCCTCAGCGAAGAAGATGACGAAGGTGAGGAAGGCGACAACAGCGCGACTGCGGCCATCGGCCACATCGACCTTGATGCCGACGACAACGGCGGTGACGATATGTTCTTCGAAGCAGTTAGAGTCGTTCAGGAGACCGGAAAGGCGTCCGCTTCCCTGCTCCAGAGACAATTGAAAGTCGGCTACGCACGCGCAGCGCGATTGCTCGACATCATGGAAGAGAAAGGATTGATCGGTCCGGTCGATGGAGCGAAGGCGAGGAAGGTCTACACGGAGAGGA
>JAHFJP010000035.1:3686-15790 GCA_023245765.1 Candidatus Peribacteria bacterium | reverse complement strand
GGGATCGAACCCATGAACTTCTCCACTTCGGGGTAGAACGGCTTGTCGGCGATGTGCGCGTAGTGTTCCTTTAGGATCGCGGGGTTCAGACGAATCATTTTGCATCCGCGGATGCGGAAACCTGCGGCTTCGAAGCGTGCGATGACTTTACCCGCAAAGCCTTTGTCGACGGCGTCGGGTTTGAGGAGGATGAGCGTTCTTTGAGGAGGCATGTGTGGATAATAGAATATCAGAGTACTAGAATACTAGGCCTTTGGATCAACGGAACCAGTGTTTTCATAGGTTCCTAGTATTCTGGTATTCCAGTATTCTAATCGCCTATGAAAGGAGTCCTTATTTGTGGTGGCAGTGGCACACGTCTCCGTCCTCTGACGGAGATCACGAACAAGAGTCTTCTCCCTGTGTACAACAAGCCACTCGTCGAGTATCCGCTCGGCAAACTCGTCGATGCGGGCATCACGGACATCGTGATCATCTCCGGCAACGAACATATCGACCAGATGGCGTCGTACCTGGGGAGCGGTGGCAGGTTTGGATGCAAGTTCACGTACCGCGTGCAGGATAAAGCGGAGGGAATTGCCCAAGCACTCGGCATGGCCGAAGAATTTGCGGATGGCGACAGCATATGCGCGATTCTGGGTGACAATATCTATTTCGATAATCTCACACCCGCGATCACATCATTCAAGAGTGGAGGGCATGTGTTCCTGAAAGAAGTGCCGGACGCGGAGAGGTTTGGCGTCGCTACCCTTCGCTACGCTCAGGGTGACAAAGCAGTAGTGGACTCCATCGAAGAGAAGCCCAAGAAACCCAAGAGCAACTTCGCTGTCACGGGATGCTACGTCTACGATCACCGTTGTTTCGAGGTCATCCGCAATCTGAAGCCCTCCGCGCGTGGAGAGTTCGAAATCACCGATGTCAGCCGCTGGTATCTGGAGCACGGCGAACTGACCGCGAGTGTGCTCAAAAACGAATGGATCGATGCGGGAACGTTTGAGAGTTTGCACCGGGCGGCGGTGATGGTGCAGGAGAGACAGAAATGATCACAGTTCAACTTTCGCCATTCCACCATTTCCACCAGGAAAGATCATCTATTTTTCTGAATGTGTAGGAAAAGCGGTCATCGGTTCGCTGCCAATCTTTGTCTTGGAATTTTCCGGATGTTGCCCGGGGGATTTCATGGGTCCAGTCCCTTCGTGCTTCGTTCTGAAAAACGTACATACTTCCCGACTCCAGTAGCAGCTGTGCTTTTTCCCGGAATCGTTGCATATTCATGACGCACGTCGCGCCCAAAGAAAGCCCCGCGATGATCTCTCCATATCTGTCTTCATCAATATGCGTGTTGTTTCCGACTCCGGGACGATATTGCGTGAGGAGTATCGAGTTGGGCGGGGCATTCTTGAATATCTTGCGTTCCTGCAAGCGGGCGACAATTTCCTGGCTCCACTCAGGAAATTCCGCTTTGAAGTCCGGTGCTCCAAACCATTCGTAATGCATGCCACTCCCTTTATTTGGTAAAACTGCTGCTGCTCGCACGCGCGTCCATTCTTCAATGTCCTTTCGTTCCTTCGCAGTGAGAAAGTCAGGAATCAGCGTGAGTCCCTGTGGTATCGTTCCCGAAATGTGGCTTTTGGGTACCTGAAGATTCATAAGGTCAGGCATCGTAGAGTGCCGCATACCGCTCCGCAATCCCGTTCCAGTCGAACTTCTGTGCATGTTCTACAGCTGCATCGGCCAATTGGCGGCGGAATTTTTCATCTCCCAGGAGCATGCCCAGCACTCCGGCGGCGAGTTCGGGATTATCCGGTTCCGTGAGCAGTCCCGTCACGCCATCATGGACGACTTCCGGGATTCCGCCGATCTCCGTGCCGAGCACCGCGCAACCGGCAGCCTGTGCTTCGATGAACACATTTCCGAGAGCTTCGGATCGCGAGAGAGCGCAGAAGATTTCGGCTTCAGCGTATTCACGATAAAGATCGGAGTCAGTGCGGTAGCCAAGGAATGTCACACGGTCAGAGAGCTGTAATGAACGTGCCACATTCTCTAAAGATGAGCGTTCGGAACCGTCGCCGATGATATGAAGTTGTGGTGACGTGCTTGGAATCTGAGAAAATGCCTTTAGGAGAACATCGACACCCTTCATTTTCTCCAATCTTCCGACGAAAAGAATTCTTCCAGGAATTTTCTTCAACTCGCCGCAGACTTTTCGTATCGCATCGTATGGAATGCCGTTCGGGATCACGATCACATCTCTGCGTCCGAGCGTCGCTGCTTGTTCGGCGAGAACTCTACTGATCGCCGTCACGACGGTCGGCGTGCGCATGATGTGTCCGCGCAGGAAATTCCTGTTCGTCGTCTGCAGCGTGAGGATCTGCTTTGCATGCGGAACAACCAGCGTGCACATGTGGAGCGCGACGCCGGCGAATGTTTCGAGAACGGCATGGAGAACATCAGGCTTCAGCTTCCGCGCAGCGAATGGCACCAGGAAGGGATAGAGCCATTTGTCGAAGGTCGTTCCGAATCCCACACGAATCACTGGCACTTTGCCCTGCAGAAGATCACGGCGCGGAAGATCAGATCTCATCTTCGCGGTGATGATCGTGATATCGAAGCGATCACACAGTCTCAACGCCACTTCCTCTGCACATGCCTCCGCACCGCTGCGAAACGGCGTGAGGAAGGCCGAGAAAATAACGACGCGTTTGTTCATAGAGTTTCAAAAAGTTTTGAGTACATCTTTCCCACGATATCCCAACTGAACAGTTCATCAATTCTCCTCCTCGCAGCCCCACCCATCATGGTCCGTTTCGCGGGATCTTCGATCAACCGGCGTAGATGGGCGGCGAGTGCTTCGCGGTCTCCGGCGGGGAACAAGAATCCGGAGACGCCGTTTTGGATCAGGTAGGCGTTGCCGCCAACATCCGATGCCACGCACGCGCATCCGCTCGCCATGGCTTCCATCAGCGCGTTACTCAGTCCTTCGCTATAGCTCGGTAGGACGAAGATGTCGGTCTTTGCGAGGATGTCGGGAATATCCGATCGAAGGCCGGTGAACGTCACGTGATCCTGGTACTGCTTCACCAGCGGATGATTCTCTTTATACCAACCGACGACCTGAATGGTGATGTCGGGGAAAATATTTTTGAGAGGCGTCGCAGCAGCGAGGAAATCGTCAACACCTTTGACGGACTCGAGCCTGCCAATGTAAGTCACGACTATTTTTGCGGCTTCATTTGCCCTCACCCCCGGCCCCTCTCCCGCAAGTCCCTCGCTGCGCTCGGGACGCAGGAGAGGGGAGACCGCGTACGCCGCCGGATCAATTCCCGTCGGAATCACCTCTGATTTCGTCCACACGCCCATTCGCTTCAGGAGTTTTTCCGGTTGCGGATGATAGAAGACGATGCGCTCCGCGCAGAGCATGATCAGCCAGCCGAGCGTCCACGCATAGATCGCAGCGCCAATTTTGGGAATCCACCCGCGCGGCCACCAGGTAATGCCGACCAGGGTATCCGTCAGCAGGATCGGACGGTACCCGCGCAGTCGCAGCGCGATCACGGAGAACGAACTCCAGAAGAGAATTTTGTTGCAGACAATCAGGTCCGGATGTTCATCGTGGATGATGCGGCGGACGAATCCGGAAAATCCAAAGGCGATCCCGTAGTTCCACGGATCCGGGAGATAGAAATCTTTCTTGCGATAGATCGTCAGGCCATCCGACACCATTTCCTTTCCCGTCGCTGCGCCCATGCAGGCGACGACAACGCGGTACCCGAGCCGCTGCCACAACTCAGCGAGCTTCACCGTACTGACCATCCAACGATGAGATTCTTTCCAATACGGGCTGATGAGGACGATCGTCGGCATGGGAGGGTAAAGAGGGCGAGAGAGGGTGAAGAGGACTCTTACGGAAAGTACAGTATAGCAACAAAAGATAGCATCCTCTTTACCCTTTTTACCTTCTTAACCCTCTTTACCCTTTGTTTCCAGTCCCGCGTCTTTTAACGCCATCTCCCGCACGATTTTTGCGTGCCGTTGTTCCAGTTCTTCCAAGCGGATGATCATGTAGAAGACAATGAAGAAGAGGACGCCGAGGAAGGTGAAGATCACAGCATTCTCGCGGTTCGCGATGCCGGTGACGGTCGAGAGGTAGGTCAGGAACGGCGGGAACATCGCGATCGCGGCGATCGCCCCCCAAAAGATGGTCCAAAAACACGCCTCCCAGACAGTCTTCTTCTGCCGCATCACCAGGTTCCACGCGTACATAATCGCGATCAGCGCGATCAGCGGAGCGACGATTTGGTAGGGGGTGAGGGTCATAGGATGAGAGTACTAGAATACTAGAATAATAGGGATCTCAGACAGACCTGCCTTCACTGTCCAGGGTCCTACTATTCTATTATTCTAATATTCTTTTTCTAGCGTAGAAATGACCGCAAAAGGATCTTCATGGCAGTTTTGACTCCATTTCCAAAGGACTGCCCTTTCGCCAGCGTGTACTCCGAGTAAATCACCTTGGTCGGCACCTGTGCGATCCGCCACTTGTGCTGGGACGCCTCCCGGACGATTTCGGTACAGAATTCAAACCCCCGCATGCGCAGATCGATCTGCGCGAGTGCCCGCGGGCCGATCACTTTGTATCCCGACTGACTGTCTTGGACCCACATGCCCGTCGCCAGGAGCGTCACGATGTTGCCGACGCCATTGAAGATGCGGCGGATGAGCGGGATGCGGTTACGGTGGGCGAAGCGGTTGCTGAAGACAATGTCGGCCTTGTCGTCTTTGACCGGCTGGAGCAGGCGCGGAATGTCGGACGGATCATGCTGTTCATCGGCATCGAGTGTGACGACGGCGTTTGCGCCCATGCGCCGCGCGGCTTCAATGCCTGTCATCGTCGCGGCACCAGCACCTCCGTTCTCCGCGTGGCGAATCACATGTGCCCCCGCGCGCCTGGCTGCCTCTGCGGTTGTGTCCGTCGATCCGTCATCGACGACAATCACCGTGTCCACATATCTTTTCGCGGCCGCGACGACGTTGCCGACGCGAGTGGCCTCGTTGTAGGCGGGAATGACAGCGACAAGCATCATGGAATCAAGATGAACGCGATTCCCGCATTGGTATCGCTCACGACAACCTGTACGCCCGAGGCGGGATTATTCACAAAATCAACGAAGGCATTCACCTTCTTATGCAGCGACCCCTGCTCGTCGCGCTCGATCGTCGCGGTATTCGTATCGAAAACGATGGCGTTGAATTTGAGCGCCTTGAGACGTTTGACCGTCAGTGCCGGATTTCTCTCCTGGTACAGACAGTTGAAGACGTCGAGCTGGTGATCGTTGAGACCGATGATCTCCAGGTTTCGCGGGATGAAGTAGGGGATGAACGTCCCGACCCGGTACAGGTACGGGCGATCCGGCATCGTCGCATAGCGATCCACCGCCGTTGCGGAGATGGCGTCGTAGTAGGGGATCGTGATTTCGCGCAGAGCATCGGCCGAGACTTTCCCCATGGAGTATTCAAAGATATTGCGTTGCTGTTCAAACTGCCAGAAGCGCAGGTTGAAGGCGATGAGGAGCGAGAAGCCGATCAGGACGGAGGCGACTATGCGATTGGGACGATCCGGAGCTTTTTGCACGAACGCTTCCAGTCCGATCACAAGGCCGAGCAGGATCCCGATGCCGTACCACGGGATACCGTTGCCCAAAAATATCCATTCGAAGATCATCAGACACGTGATGACCGAGAGCCAGCGCAGCCATCGTCCCTGACGCGACCAGAAGTACGGCAGCAGGAGGAGTAATGGAAAGAGGAGGAGTGCGGGGATCGTCGTGACGTAGTAGCCGGTGGCGTCGATGTTCATGACTGTTCGCCACGGCAGCGTTACATAATGCCCCCACCCTTTCCCAAACCCCCAGTAGCGGTCGAGCTCTTCAAACACACCGGTGGCAGCACATGCGCTGTCGGCCTTGTTTGTTGCCAGCTCTCCCGTAAGACCGTCGAGATTGATTGTCGGCGAGAGGAGATTGAGCGTTGAACCAAGCGGTTCCGGGAAAATTTTCCCGTTATCAATGGCCGTGTGCTCGGCCCAGGGCAGCACGGCGATCGCGAGCCCTAGCCCAAATGCGCCGAGGAGTTTGATAACGGGCAGCAGGGCGGGGCGATGGTGCCAGAAGGACCAGGCGAAGCACGCAAGGCCAGCGACGAAGAATATCGCAGTGATCGACGATCCGAGCCACGGTGGCGGGATATCACCGATAATCCGCATGGCGATCACCTGGACCGAGACGATTCCCCGCCACAGGTAGATAAAGCACATAAAGAATCCCATTCCTATGAATGCTCTCCAATCGAGCAGTGCACCGATCAGGAGCGCCGCGAGCGGCAGTGCGACCATCACCGCGGTCACCTTGGTCGCGAACGCGAGACCAAGAAAAATTCCCGCGAGGATCAAAAGGGGGATTGCATGCTGTAGAGACGCATAATTATGCGTCTTTACATCGTGCGTCTTTCCATCCGCCGCCGCATCATTTGTCGCCGGCATCACCGCCATCATCACCGCGAGGATCGCAATCACTCCGAAAAAGAAGATCGCGTTGTCGATTTTCATGTCGGCGTACGAAAAATGCCCGACGAGTGGGAGCGTGTAATAGAGGAGGGCGCTCAGAACGCCGGATTTTTCTCCCAAGTATGTTCTCCCAAACGCGATGATGCCGAGAATCGCAAGCAGACCCGCCGACCAGTTAACCATCATCGAGGATGTTGCACCCACGGGACTCTCGTACCCAAAGAGGAGGAAGCCGAGCGCCGTCAGATACGACCAGTCGAAGGGCGACATGGGCGAAATGAACCTGCCGTAGCTCACGAGCAGGCGCGGGCGGTTCAAATAACTTCCCAGGTCGTCCCACCCGATCGGAAACGGACGCACCACCTGCAGGAAGTTGAGCGCCAGATAACTCAGCAAGAGGAATGAAAGCAACAGCGGCAGATCGAACCATCGGTACTCGCGTTTCCACTGGTGATACAGGAAGGTTGTGAGCCAGTAGCGGGTATGTTTGTATCCCGCCGCCGGAATCACCAGTGCCACGAACCATCCCGCGGTGGCAACGAATATTCCTGCGACAGCGAGCGTCCAGAGAATGGCGATCCCAAAGCCCGCGCCAACGCCGAGACTGAAGACGGTTTCTATGAGTAGGTTCGGCGATCGATAGCGTATCCACTGCAGTGCCATGCGTCCGAGAATCAGGAGTTCGCCGAGCAGCAGGAGAACGAAGAGAATCTGCGGCACGACGCGCCCCAGAAATGCTTTCTCGATACACCATGTCTGCAATGTGTAGATTTTGGCACCTACCTGCGATTCTCCCTGCAGATCCAGACACCCCTGACCGAGCAATAACTGATAATCCTGCTGCAATGTCTGCAACGCATGCTCGGCGACGTTGTATGTGTCCTTCGTTGGTTCGGGGTAGATGCGCGTCGATCGGTCGTTGAGTGATCCGAAACTGATGACCGTGGAGAAAAGCCAGACGCTTGCGACAAAGAGCAGAAGAATTTTCCACGGAGTCCAGACGATAGAAACAGACTTCCGGTTGAGGCCGAATTTCTGCCAGCCGGCGAAGCCGATCCATGCGAGTGCACAGACAATGCCGTACCACAGGAACGGTGCGGTGCGTGCGATGGTATTCAGAAGGAACGGTCCGATGGTCGAGATGCCACGGCACAGGTATGCGGTTGCTTCGCAGGAGGCGGAGACCGTTTTCATCGCATCATCGGTCATCGTTGCCGCTCCGTGATACGGAATCCCGAGGTAGACGATGAGGGTGTAGGTCCCCCAGAGCAGGAGCAGCCCAAAAAGAGAAAGGCTCAGGGTTTGGATGGTTTTGGAATTCATCGCAGCAAGTATACTACATTCTCCGTATGTTCGATTCCCTCGCCATCCGTCGTCAGTTTCCCATTCTGCGGCAGCAGATTGATGGAAAACCCCTTATCTACCTCGACTCCGCGGCGACGGCGCAAAAACCGCAGCCCGTCCTCGATCGCATGCAACAGTTCTATCAGGAAGAGAATGCGAATGTGCACCGCGGCATGCATGTGCTCGCGGAGCGGGCGACGATTGCGTACGAAAGCGCGCGCGAGACCGTCAAAAAATTCCTCAATGCCCCGCATACCGAAGAGATTCTCTTCACGAAGAGCTGCACCGAAGCAATTAACCTCGTCGCGAAATCCTGGGGGAAGAGCAATCTTCACAAGGGCGACCGCGTCGTTCTTTCCGTACTCGAACACCACAGCAACATCGTTCCGTGGTTGCAACTCAAAGACGAGATCGGCATCGAGATAAAATGGGTGGGTATCGACGATCACGGACAGTTCCGGGTGGATCAGTTTGTGGACATCATGGATAACGGCGGTGTCTGTGCCGTTGCCGTCACTGCCCAGAGCAATGTTCTCGGCACGTCCCCGCCGCTCAAAGAAATCATCACCAAAGCGCATGATCACGGCGCAGTCGTCCTCGTCGATGCCGCGCAGTCCGTCAGTCACCATCTAACAGATGTGCAGGATCTCGATTGCGACTTTCTCGCATTCAGCGGACACAAACTCTATGGACCCACGGGCATCGGTGTCCTCTACGGCAAGCGCAATCTCCTGCAATCGATGCCCCCCTTCCTCGGCGGCGGCATGATGATTCAGGAAGTCCATCAGGATCGGTTCACGCCGGCAGACATTCCCCAAAAATTCGAAGCGGGCACGCCCGCGATCGCGGAGGCAGTCGGTCTTGCAGGGGCGATTGAATGGATCGGGCAATTTTCGTGGAACGATATTGAAAAGCATGAGCAGTCACTTCTCACTGTTGCGCGTGAATCTCTTCAATCAGTGACGGGCCTCAAGATCCTTGGCCCATCATCGCATGTCTCCGGTTGTATCAGCTTCACCATCAACGGCATCCATCCCCACGATCTTACGGAAATCCTCGGTCGACAGGGTATCTGCCTGCGCGCGGGGCATCACTGCACGCAGCCGCTGCATCGCCGGCTCGGTGTAATAGCGTCCACACGGTTGAGTGTGGGAATCTACAATGTAAAGGAGGAAATGACTGCTGTTGCTATCGCGGTGACAGAAGCGGCGAAGAAACTCTCGTTATGAAGATTGCTGTTTGCGCATGAGGTCCTGGAGAGAATTGTGTATCTGAATGCGCACCATGGCGAAGAATGCCTCCCATGGTCTCTTGGCCGGTTCGAATGCCGGATGCAGAGTGGAGGGGAGACCGGCGGTCTTCTTCAATCTTCTCTGTCCTCTCTTGATCTGTTCGATATGGGAATCGGTGACGGGGCTTGTCCTGGTTATCTCCACCGTCCGCGTTCGCACATCCAGGTATATCCGGAGAGACTCCACGATTTGATGGTGCGTCTGCAACGCCATGTGCCGTGGGTCGAGACGCTTGAGGAGATCGTGCATCTGGATCATCCGCAGGGCATCGTCGGGAACGTTTCTCCAGGATATCTTCCAGGTCCGCAGCATCTTCTCCCATCCGGAAATGTTTTTCTCCAATTTTTGCGCGCAGATGTCTGGGGATATGCCATCGCACAGTTGCCCGAGTTCCTCCAGGCAGTCCCGTAGCACCGTTGTTTTGTCGAAATCCTGCTTCATGGACTTGCAGTGGTAGTGCGCTTCGGCGACGTTCGCGAGAAATTGTCGGGAATCACGACCGCCTTGTTCATCGGATATCACAGCTGCTTCCATCAGGTTCTGATCGACAATCTCCATTGCCTTGGCGAATGTCAGTAATTGCGCCACGGGTTTTCTCATGAGAGCAGCCCAACTGCTTCTCGCGTACCTCCTATCCAAATCCCTCCACAACTCAACAGCTTTCGCCGTATCCTTCACAAGTTCTTTCACCGTGGCGATCTTTGGAATGTTATCGAGTAGCTCCGATAATTCCACACCAACGAGTGCCTCATCCCGCAGGATGGGGTGGGGGAAATCAATGGCGTCGTCGTCTTCATCTGACGGACGTTCAAGAATTTTGAGGCGCGGATCCTTGCGCGGCTCGTTGAGCATATTGTTATTATGAAATAATTTTTATTTATTTGCAATATCAGTCTTTTCTGCATCAAATTGGCGTAAAAGGGCCTTTGCATGCATGCGAATGTTCTGTAGTTGCCGGGACCATGAATCAATCGTCGGCAACAGGCCCCTCCATTCTTTTCCCACCATACCCTCATGTTGTGGCTGGCGCATATTCTGCGCCTTTCCCGCCAACTGGTCGGCGTTCTGCAGCGACTCTTTTGTTCCGCGACCCAGCTCCCGCACGGCCCGGCGGATGACACCATGCACAGTCAGGCAGTGCACCGCTGGAGCGCATCGTGGGACTTCCGGACACTGTGGCGAATGTTTCGTATGAATGTCATGGAAGGTTTTCGCCGTTTCTATCGCGGCCCAAAAAAGATGATCATAGAAATCATCATCCGATAGGCTGAAACCAGGAACTGCGTTGATGCTGTGCACGAGTACTTCCGCGCGCTTTTCCTGTGGTAATTTGATGGTGAATCTATTGAGGTAGTCTTTGATGAGTTCTGGAAATACGAAGTCCGTCCAAATATTCTGTATTGCCGTGCAGTATGTGTGGCTGTAGCTCACTTTGTCTGGCAGAAAAATTTGTTGGTGCGCCTTCCACCCGTTCGAGACAATCCGGACATCTTCAGACAAGAGACAACATTGCCGGCAATATTCAGAATATTGCCGTTGACGATTTTGTAATGCCTCCCATGCAGGCTTTGGTGTCGTGACGGCGAGACGCTCGCGCTGTTTGGAAAACGATGTGTTGAATTTTTCCAGCTGATGTTGAATATCAGATAAGCGGTCCAGCGTCGGGATCGCTGCCAGCACTCGTTGGAGGTCCTCTACCTCTGGTGGAATACTCTGTTCACAGCCAGACCCAGGTGCATTGGGCGGGGTGTCAGACACAGTATTACGATACCAAAATTCTCTTTCTTGTACAGCTTCGCCGCGTCTATGTCATGATAGTGGCCATGGACCTCTACGCCGAGAATATTCTCGACCATTACCGGCATCCCCGAAATAAAAATCTCCCCTCTCCCTCTGGGAGAGGGGTCGGGGCTCGCCCCGCACCGGAGCGCAGCGACTGGTGCGGGGGTGAGGGCCTTGTGGTCCACGAAGAAGTGAACCTGAGTTGTGGTGATTCCCTCACCATTTCCCTGGTCATCACCGATGATCGCATCACAGAGATTGGATGGGACGGGAACGGATGCGCGATCAGCCAGGCGGCGATGTCGATGCTCAGTGAAGAGCTCATGGGAAAATCATTGAAGGAGATCGAGTTGATGGAGAAAAAAGATATCTACGAACTTCTCGGTGTGCCCGTCGGTCCGCGGAGGTTCAAATGTGCACTCCTGTGTCTGCACACACTCAAGAATGCAATGCGGAAAATGCGCGGAGAAAATGCGCAGGGATGGTCAGCGTTGGCGTGATTCGGCGAGATTGTTTTTTTGTCCATTCATTGTACAATGAACGATGTCTGGTTGCTCGATCTTTACGATCCACCTCGCAAGAGGTGCCTCCACTGACCCTGCCGTTGGCAGATGAGGAGGAAGGTTTGAAGTAGTTTCGAGTCTTCCCGGCGAAAATACTGGCCGAGTACGGCCACGCCGGTCGATCGAAATTTTTCTACGCTATGCGTTGAAAAATTACTACACGAACCAGACATGGGGCGACGCTTGCGCCGCCCCACTTTTTGATTGTCGAACGACTCCATCGCGCGTAGCGTCGGGCGTCCTGGTTGCTCGATCCTTCCGGATCCACCTCGCAAGAGGTGCCTCCATTGACCCTGCCGTTGGCAGGCGAGGAGGAATGTCTCGTGCCCGATTCTTCTGTCGGTGCTTAGAAGAGGTAAAAAGCACCGACATACGAATTTGTCCGGAGGCAATACCTCCGGACAAAAGACGACGAACCAGGACCGGGGCGGCTCTCCTATGCCGCCCCACTTTTTGATTGTCGAACGACTCCATCGCGCGTAGCGTCGGGCGTCCTGGTTGCTCGATCCTTCCGGATCCACCTCGCAAGAGGTGCCTCCATTGACCCTGCCGTTGGCAGGC
>JAHFJP010000035.1:0-3586 GCA_023245765.1 Candidatus Peribacteria bacterium | reverse complement strand
GCCGCCCCACTTTTTGATTGTCGAACGACTCCATCGCGCGTAGCGTCGGGCGTCCTGGTTGCTCGATCCTTCCGGATCCACCTCGCAAGAGGTGCCTCCATTGACCCTGCCGTTGGCAGGCGAGGAGGAATGTCTCTGGAACTTCTGTCGCCGAGCGACATTACGCGACGTTGATGTCGCTCAGGACAGTCTTCCGGTTCACCTTATGGGTGACCCGAAGCCCAGACGAACCAGGATTGGTGAGGCTACGGAGCCTCACCATTTTTTGTGTCCCCCCTCGTACCGTCTTGTCCTCTGCATTTTTTCCGCGTAGCGTCGCCTGTCCTGGTTGCTCGATCCTTCCGGATCCACCTCGCAAGAGGTGCCTCCACTGACCCTGCCGTTGGCAGGCGAGGAGGAATGTCTCCTGTGCTCCTGCTAGAGGAGTGACATGGAAGACGAGTGTCACTCCTACGCAGAATCTCCACACGCAATGTCGTGTGAAGATTACAAGACGAACCAGGATTGGTGAGGCTATCAAAAATAGCTTCACCATTTTTTTTAAATCCGTATACTGGCCATCCGGTTGCTCGATCCTTCGGGATCCACCCGCAAGGGTGCCTCCACTGACCCTGCCGTTGGCAGATGAGGAGGAATGTTTGCGCAGTTGTAGGACTCAGCGGCAATGGTGACCTGTTGCCGCCTCCGTCCTACATCTTGACTGCCCAATGGGCCGTCAAGATGACCAAACGAACCGGATTCGGTGCCTGGATAACATCCGGGCACCTCTTTTGAGAGAATCCATGTTTTTGACATTGTTTAATAAAATTGTACACTAACTATCCTTCCTTTTTCCCCAATGCCTGCGGAAACAAGCGTCCCTCTTCCCAACGAAGACGTTCTCGGCAACTTCAAGAAATTGATCACCCGCAGTGCCACGGGAGAGTGGCCCGTATCGCAGGTGCTGACCGTGCTCGAAGATCCAGCTGCGCAGTATACGGAATTTGATATTCCCAAAGGCAAGGGGCGCACACGCAAGATCGCAGCGCCATCGGCAACATTGATGTTCATTCAGGATGAGATCAACGATCTCCTGCAGCGCGCGACTGTCGATGAAGCGGCATACGGGTTCCGGCGCAAGATGAGTGCCTACAAGGGATTACGCCGCATGCTCAATCAGACCGGCGAAAAAGACGAGGGCAAAGGCAATCTCCATGCGGTGTTCCAGACAGATATCCAGGATTTCTTTCCGAGCATCAAAAAGGAGCAGGCGCGCGATGCCGTGTACGCATTCCTTTGGAGGATCCTCCACCGCAGTCAAAACGGTCCGCAGTTGCCGGAAACGATGGTGCAGAGTCTCGCGGATCTCCTCACGCAGCTCTGCTGCCTTCGCGGCCAGTTGCCGCAGGGTGCGCCCACGAGTCCTGCACTTGCTAACATGGTCGCACAGAAATTCGATACGAAAATCCGTCAGCTCATCGGAGATGTCGGCTCGTACGGCCGGTATGCCGATGACATCGTCATCTTTGGGACGCAGCAGATTCCAGAAAAACTTCGCGGTCTCGTGTGCAGTATCATCGAGTCCTGCGGATTCACCATTTCTCATCACAAGAGTTCTTACGAGGAAAAGAAAAAGCACTACAACGTGTGGGGAGTCGACGTCTTCCCCGCGAATACGGAGCAGGGCGTGGCCATGCGATTCAAGATCCCGACGCATATGGAAATTGCGTGGGCGAAGGAGATGTTCGAGACGATCGAGAAATCCGGAGCCGATGCCCTCCCCACGGATCCTAAGGCGTTCATGGAAGACAAGCGCGTTCTCCAGATTCTGGGGCGGCTTTCCCATGCATACAACGTGACCAAGGAAGGTCTCCCAAACTTCAAGCCCCGTCCGATGCAGGTGAGTGGTGCGGAGCAGCTCTACACACTTCCGCCGCACCTCGCACATGCATGGGCCTGCTTCCAGCGAAAGTTTGGCGACCGCTTGCCTCGCTCACACCCGGCATGGTTCACGAGCTACACGCTCGAGCACGAGAAAAAGGCGACCTACGACGCCGTCACGCGTACAGGGTTCCAGACGATCTTCGACAAGCGACTGGACAAACTCGCAACGCGCCGCGGCATTGTGCTCGCTGATTTGCGATCGGCAATCGATCAGGAGAAACAACGTCTGCTCACCCTGTACTGCGAGCGCGAGGACGGTGTGCAGTGCACCAAAGACAAAGAAAGTTATCCCGATACCGATATCGCGGCGACGGTGAACGATCTCTGCAAGAACATCGATCAGTTGAATGCCACAGATCTTGGCACTGCCGTTCACACGCACATGGTCACATTCCTGGCGTTTGCGGAATTGCTCTATGCGAAAAGCAAAGCCAAAGCGAAGAGCTTCGCCGGCTTCCAGGGGCACCCGCCCGAACAAAGTCTCCTGCCCGTCGACATGGCGACTGCCTGGCTGAAATTACAAGACACGCTCGTTGTAAAAGGTCACTCGTCCTTAGCAAAAGGATTGCGATACATGTTCTGGAATCAGGAGAAGACGGTCACGTATACCGCAAACCGTATTCCACGCGAACCGGAGATGACGCATCGCAAGACCTGGATTTCGTTACCCGGCTTTAAACAAGACGAATGAAGTCGACACTTGCCGTTCCCGGCTTTCCCATTGCCGCCGATGAGGCAGGCCAACTCCTGCGCCGCGATCCTCTCGGACTCCTCAAGCACACGCCCATCGCAGAGCAGGTGCAGCGGGCGCTCGAGAAGACGGATTTTTCGGCCATGCCGGCGGAGGAAGCCGAAGTGCGCGTCCGCGATTTCGCTCGGATTGTCGCCCAGTACGTGTGGACATGCATGCTCAAGGAGGCGGGAACATTGCCCACGGAACAGGCGGGAGTTCTGCAGGAAATCGGACGCATCGGTGATGAACTCGTCAAAAAAATTCTCCAGACGGTGACGACCTACGGCCCGGCACTCTCGGTGCAGGCCGAGCGCATCGATGCGTTTGAGAATACTGTCACGTGGCGCGCCGATCGCGACATCAATCCGTTGAGTTCGGCCAACTTCCGCCATGTCCAGGGCGAGCTCCGCGAGCGGCGCAAGGGCAAGCACGTCGCGCGCGCGGTTCTCGATAATCTTGCGGGATCCGATTTTGCCCGCGCCGTTCCCGGCATTCGTGCGCTTGCGGCGCACGTGATTCAGCCGGATGCCATGGAACAGCGGCTGACGCGCGATCTGCGAGCGAACTGGAAGAGTCACGAGGTTCGCATGGGGTATTTGCGTCACAAGCATCTCGAATATATTCATGACATTGCCGATGGACGGGCGATCAACGAGGGTCCGAGTACGGTGCATCTCCTGAATCGCCTTCACGGTGAGCTCTACGGCAATCCGGCGTACAAAGTTGCGGGTCCGGCGCTGGTGGGGCCTCCCGGTTGGGGGAAGACCAGTCTTCTACAGGATTACTTCCGTACGTTCGGCCTCGAGCCGCTCTCCGCCGACGTTGACCCCGGTCAGTCGGCGTTCACGCTGATGGCATCGCCATCGCTCGGCATGGAAGAAGAGGTGCATGGCAAGCAGAGGTTGCTGGAACTCATCGACAAGCTGGATG
>JAHFJP010000065.1 GCA_023245765.1 Candidatus Peribacteria bacterium | reverse complement strand
GTCCGTACGACTCCGATGCGGTGACTTCCACATGATGGATGAGCGAATTTTTGAAGAGACGCTCCAGGAGCGGGTTTGCGAAGCGCAGATAGTAGACGTTGCGCACGGCTTCTTTCCCCAAATAGTGATCAAGCAAGTAGATTTCCTCATCCTTGAAGCACTTCTGCAGCTGCGCCTGGATTTCCTCGAAACTTTTCAGATCGTGTCCGACAGGTTTCTCGACGATGCAGCGGAACGGGATCTTTTTATCATGAACACCGCCTGCGCAGATGTTATCGAGAACCTGTGTGAAGACCGTCGGTGGAATGGAGAGATATGTCAGACGGACACAATCCTTCCACCCCTTCTCTATTGTTCCGAGTTTTTTACTCAGTGCCTGAAAATCTTTTACCGAGTCGTACTGGCCAGCGACGTAGTGGCAACGTGCAAGGAAGTCTTCCAGAACTTTCTTGTTCACCTCCGGCATCTGAGCGTGAATCGATTCCTCCACGAGTTTCTTGAACTCCGCGTCGCTCATCTCCGTTCGAGAATACCCAACAATCGCGTAGTTCTCCGGGAAGCGTTTCTTGAGCGCGAGCACGTAGAGCGCCGGGTAAATCTTCAGCTTTGCCAAATTCCCCGATGCCCCGAAGAGCACGAAGGAGAACGGCGAGGGGGCGGAGAACGGTTTCATGGAGAAACCATTGTAAATGAGGTCGGTCGCTTTCCAAGAAGAACTCAGTTCTCGACGATAATTCCAGCAAGCGTCATTGCTTCACGAACTCTATCAATATACTGCTCCGATCGGACCTGCACAGTTACTATGTCAGTCGTCCAGTCTATATCTGGCGCAGAAGCTCCATCGACGAGCATCAGTGATCCAAGACGGCTCATGATATCTGGCACAGTAAGCGGCCGTCCTGGTTTTAATTCAAATCGACCACGAAGTTCAGGCATGTAATTATTTTAAATAATTTTAATATTTTGTCAATTACTTGTAATAGCTCAATTAACTATCCATGCCTATTCTTCGTCTACATCATCGCCTATCAAGAGAGGTACCAATGAGAACTGGCTCGCTACAGGTACCCCCCAACCTCCAAAGACTTGGAACGGTGGGAACTCCAGCCCCGCAAGGGAGAGATAGCTCATGGCCACTCTTCTCACGCGGGAAGGGCTCTTTCATTTATTACCCCTTCCCTCTATGTCCCACTTTTTTACTTCCGAGTCCGTCACCGAAGGTCACCCCGATAAACTCTGTGACCAGATCAGTGACGCGATTCTCGATGACGCGCTGCGTCAGGATCCACATTCCCATGTAGCGTGCGAGTGTCTGGCCACGACCGGTCTTGTGGTTGTCGCGGGCGAGATGCGCACGAAGGGCTACATTCCCATCGCCGAAATCGCACGACGCACCGTAAAAGAAATCGGGTATGACGATGCCATCTACGGTTTCGATCACAATGCCTGCGCGGTGATCGTCACCGTGGGCGAGCAGAGCGCGGACATCGCGCTTGGCATCGACGAACACACGAGTCTGGTGAAGGAACAGGGCGCCGGCGATCAAGGTCTCATGTTCGGCTTTGCGTGCGATGAGACGCCTGAACTCATGCCGCTGCCGATTTCACTCGCGCACGGTCTCACCAAGAAACTCAGCGATGTGCGGAAGAAGAATGGTCTCAAATATTTGCGTCCAGATGGTAAAAGTCAGGTCACCATCCAATATTCCGATGACGGCAAACCGGAGCGCATCGAGTGCGTCGTTTTGAGCACACAACATCGCGAAGACGTCAGCCACGAGCAGATCTGCAAAGACATCAAAGAGCACGTGATCATCCCTGTCTGCGGAAAATACCTCGACGCGAAGACCAAGTATCACATTAACCCGACCGGTCGCTTCGTGATCGGCGGCCCCCCCGGTGATTGCGGCCTCACCGGACGCAAGATCATCGTCGATACCTACGGTGGTTACAGTCGCCATGGCGGCGGCGCGTTCTCCGGCAAAGATCCGAGCAAGGTCGATCGCTCCGCAGCATATGCGGCGCGTTGGGTCGCCAAGCACGTCGTCAAAGCCGGCATCGCGCGCAAGTGCGAAGTGCAGGTAGCGTACGCCATCGGTGTCGCCGCCCCGGTCTCCGTCCATGCCGAAACGTTCGGGACGGGAAAAGTCAGTGATCGCATGATCGAACAAGCGATCGCGAAGGTCTTTGACCTCCGGCCCGCCGCAATTATCAAAGATCTCGATCTCCTCAAGCCGCAGTACCGCAATCTCGCCGCGTACGGGCACATGGGACGCGAAGATCTTCCGGTCAAATGGGAGAAGTGTGACCGGGTGGATGCGCTCAAGAAAGCGCTCACGTAACCTATACGTCCGTGACGTGTTGAGAGGCGGCTAACTCCCTGCGAGGTTGCCATTTCCTTGTTCCAGCATGGAGAGTTAACGCACGGAAAAGTTTTTTGAAGATTAAATTCGCGACATACAAACTCAACCGGTCATTTCCATCTCTCTCTAGGCCTTGCTGAATAGCGCTGACTCTTCTCGCCCTCGGTTCGAATTCTTTCAGTTTGGTCGCGCCCGTTTGAGTAATGGTCACGTCGACCTTCCGCCTGTCCCTTTTATTTTCATGTTGTTTAACGAGCGGGTATGGCTTAAAAGTAATTAAGTGTCTGAGGAGCCTGCACATCTGCGCATCTATCATGCCTACAATGTCCGCGAGTTTTCCGACATTCATTTTCCCGTACAGATGCAGGATTTCCAATGACATCAGTTCGCCTGCAAGCAGTTTGTGGCACTTTTGTCTGCCCAACCACTGCAGAGACAGGAGGTTGGCAATGGTATCCACGGCACAGGAAAGCCGGTCAGCGTCCTCCGCCATTGGAGGATCTTGTTCTACGGTTTTAAGTGATAGCCGCGTGACAAGTTTTTCGAGAAGCACTCTTGTAGACAGGAGATCTTCTGGAGCGACATCGATACTCCTCACCGCGTCCGCCAGCCGGGCAATGTTCTGCGTTGTCCATTCTTGAAGTTTTTGGTCACCTTCTGGAGTGATCGATACATGGACATACCGACTATCTTGACCCCGTCCCCGCCTACGTTCGCGGCGAATCAGGGGCGCTCCCGGATAGTAGGTGGAAAGCCCGTCTGCGCACCTGCCAAATTGCTGGTCGCTGACTCCCAACCGTTGCGCAATTTCTGTCGAAACCAATTCCTGCTGCCGCGAGAGTATTCTCAGAACGTCATAATCACGCGGGGCAAGACTGGTTGCAAAATGTGGCTCATCTCTGCCTTGCACCGCATGCACCATCGTCACTTCGTGCAGTCGCAAAGCAAGTTTCTCCGATTCTGTGCCGCGGAGAATTTTCATGGAGGAGGAAAATACGGCTTTTACGAAAATCTGTCAAAGCCCCCCCAGGCCTTTCCCGCTACTATACCGCCATGGAATTTCTCCCCGAACTCGGCCCCGGCTATGCGGCGCGCGCCGCTGCAGTCGGTCTCCATCCCGAGGATGTCACCGAGAACTTCATCCTCGGCTCCGGCCACGGCGGCCAGAATCGCAACAAGCGCTCCACCGCCGTGCAGCTCGTTCACCGTACGTTCGATATCGAAGTCCGTTGCTTTCGCAAGCGTGAGCAGCACCAGAACCGTGTCGAAGCATGGATGATTCTTTTGGAGAAGATTGAGGAGCGAAAGATCGATATCGAAAATGCACTCGCGCGTCAGGAATATGTCGAAACTGCGCAAAAGCGCCCGCGATCACGGAAGGGAAAAGAAAAAATGCTCGGGGAGAAGAAGCAGCGGGGAGAGGTGAAAAGGAATCGAGGCTCCCTTTAGCATCATCCTGCCTATGTGGTAGCATTACCCCTTATGGAAGCCGAATTTGATGATTGGCAGGAAGAGCCCGAAGAGACTCTTGATGGGTACGGCAAGTACTTTCTGACGCGCGTAGTGACATATCTTATGGCTAGTCATCAGATTGCGCTGGATCAAAATCCGGAAGATCCTATCGATCAAAAGGCGACGTTCGAGCCTGGCGGGCAGCAGCACATTTGTCACATTGCAGCACAATACGGTCGTCTGCTTGGTGCAGCAGCGTTTCAAAAACAGTGGGATGATTTTCTTGAGCATCTGAGTCGATTGACCTATGACGCAAAGGGCATTTTCCGGAAATATGAACCTCAAACGCTACGGACATTCATATTAGTATTGCTCGGAAACCGTCAATTTCAACGAACAAGCGGAGACAATCCCGACCACCCCATTCAGGTTTGCATTATGCGGAACGAAGCAGAGACTCTCTTCCGTATTCTTAGAACGATGTTTGCCGATCCGCCGGAGCGAGAAGACTGGTCCGCGCCGTTAGAGTGACGATTCACCGTTTTTCAGTGATCGTTCCGGGGTAGTAGTAGCTCAAAATCTGCTCCGCCGTCTTCCCTGCGCGTGCCTGCCCCCCCGCGCCGCAACCCGACATCCCTACTCCATGTCCGCTGAGTCTCATCCCCACACACCATGGATCATCTTTCGGTGTAAAAATTTCCGGGAATGGGAAATCTGTCCATCCAGCGTCGGCCGGCGTGCGAGTTTTTCCGGTATCAGTGGAGAAGTACGGCGCGCGGATTACCTCCCCGCGATAGGTGATCACCTGTCGCGCCGTATCA